>NZ_JBHVTL010000014.1:104271-217738 GCF_042884635.1 Kitasatospora sp. NPDC058115 | reverse complement strand
CCACCGAGCCGATGCCGAAGAACGCGCCGTGGGCGAGGGAGGCCACGATGCGGCCGACGAGCATCACACCCATGGTCGGTGCGACGGCGGAGAGCAGGTTCCCCGCCACGAACAGACCCATGAGGATCATGAGCATGGTCTTGCGGCCGATCCGGGTGCCGAGCACCGTCATCAGCGGGGCGCCGATGACGACGCCGATCGCGTAACCGGTGACCAGGAGGCCGGCGGAGGGGATGGACACGCCGTAGTCGCCGGCGATCTCGGGCAGCAGGCCCATGACCACGAACTCGGTCGTACCGATCCCGAAGGCCCCGATGGCCAGGGCCAGGAGCGCGAGAGGCATGGTGTACTGCCTTCCATACGGTTGCTGTTGCGCCTTACGTGCTCCGACAATAGTTGCAAGCGCGGGCAAAGTGCAAATGCGGGCATCCATCCATCGCCGATGGTGGGCGCCTGCTGTAGATAGTACTTGCATGAGCGGGATACCCGTGTTGGCAGATAGTCTCTGCCAGGGCTTATCCTGGAGAACGAACAACCTGGAAAGGAGAGCCGCGCCCATGACCGCCACGGACCCCGCGCTGACCGCCCTCGCCAACGGCTGGGCTTCCCTCTACCTTCTGGCCGGCCGGATCGAGGCGCACATCGAGCGCGCCCTGCAGACCGGGCACGACCTGAGCGTGCGCGAGTACTCGCTGCTCGACGTGCTCAGCCGCCAGCACGACGGCGAGGGCGGGCACCTGCAGATGAAGCAGGTCGCCGACGCGGTGGTGCTCAGCCAGAGCGCCACCACCCGCCTCGTCACCCGGCTGGAGGACCGCGGCCTGCTCTCGCGCTACCTCTGCGCGACCGACCGCCGCGGCATCTACACCGATGTGACCGGGCCCGGCCTGGAGCTGCTGGAAGCGGCCAGGCCGACCAACGAGGCCGCCCTCCGGGAGGCGCTGGACGAGGCCGCCAGGAACCCCGAGCTGGCCCCGCTGGTCGCCACCGTCGAGGAGATGAACACGGCGCGACGGCTCCCCGAGCCCGCCGCCGCGCACTGAGCACGACGAAGCCCCGGGACCTCGCGAGAGCGGTCCCGGGGCTTCGTCGTGCCGACGGTCAGGCGGTCAGGCGGTCAGGCGGTCGAGCGGTCGAGCGGTCGAGCGGTCGAGCGGTCGAGCGGTCAGGCGAGGGTGGCGCCGCGGGTGCGGGCGAGGTCCTCCAGGCCGTAGCGGGTGACGTGCTCGGGGTTGCCGAGGTCGACGGCGCGGATGCCCTCGGCGGTCAGGCGGGCGTTGATCTCGTCCAGGTGCTGCTGGACGAGCAGCTTCTCGGCGTCGGTGGTGCGGCCCTTGTGGGGGCGGCCGGCGTGCTCCAGGCTCGCGTAGTTGACCCGCTCGCGGGCGGAGGCGGCGGCACCGGCCGGGGCGCTCTGGACCGGGACGGGGCGGGCGGCCCGCTCGGCGCCGCGCAGCACCTCGGCCATCGGCGCGGCGGTGGCCAGCCGGTCGAACGCCTCGGCGGTCATCACGACGGTCTCCGGCTCGTCGCCGTCCGGGTAGTGCAGCTCGACCGTCACCAGGTCGAGCGCCAGGCCCGCGACCCCGGCCAGTTCACCGGGGAGCGCCTCGATCTCGACCGGGCCGTCCACCAGGTCGGGGTGTTCGCGGACGACGATCCGCACCAGGTCGTCGCCGTTCTCCGCGTGCTTGCCGGTCAGGTCCGAGAACCGGATGATCTTCTGGCCCACTTGTCTTCCTCTCCCTGCCCCTGTGATCAGCGCAGAGCCTAGCCGGGGCGCAGCCGGCGGACGTCCGGAGCGGACGTGCGGCGGGCGCGCGGGGAGGCGCGCGGGCAGGGCGCGCGGAATTGGCCCGCCGAACGGCGGATGCGGCACAGTGGCCCCATGAGCGCGGACACGAGGAGTCACCCGGTCTCCGGGCGGACCGGCCCCGGGCGGCGACGGCCGGTGCAGCAGCGCAGCCAGGAGCGCTACCGGCGGATCCTGGACGCCTGCGCCGCACTGCTCGACGAGGCCGGGGCGGCGGCGCTCACCACCAAGGAGGTGGCCCAGCGCGCGCGGGTGCCGATCGGCACCCTCTACCAGTTCTTCGCCGGCAAGGAGGACCTCCTCGCCGCGCTCGCCGGGCGCAACCTCGACCAGTACCTGCACCGGCTCGACGACCGGTTGCGGTCCGGAGCACCCGTCGGACCGGCCGGGTTCACCGATCTCGCGGTGGAGGAGTTCGTCGCGATGAAGCGCACGGTTCCCGGCTTCGGGCAGGTGGACTTCGGGCTCGCCGGACCGGCCGTCCCGGGGGGTGTCCGCGCCGACCGCCATCTGCTGGACCCCGAGGTCGACAACAACACCGCCGTCGCGCTGCGGCTCCAGGCCCTCGGCGGCGAACTCTTCGCGGCCGCCGACCCGGCGGCCCTCACGCTCGGCCTGCGGGTGGCCCTGGAGGCGGCGGACGCGGTGCTCAAGCTCGCCTTCCGCTGTGACCCGGACGGCGACCCGGCGATGATCTCGGAATGCAAGCGGCTGGTCCGCTGCTACCTCGTCGACCAGCTCGGCGGGCAACGCGGCGGGCAGGTCGGCGGGCAGGTCAGCGGGCCGCTCGGTCGTCCCTGAACGGTCGTCCCTGAACGGGCGCCCCGGGCCGGGGCCGGCGAGCCGTCGCGGGCCGTGGCGAGCCGTTGCGGGCCGGGCGCGCGGGCAGCACAGTGGAGACAGCAGCACGGTGGGACGGAGGAGGGCGGCAACGGCCGCGCCCCCGTCCCCGCTGTCCGCACACACCCCGAGGAGCAAGACCATGCACGCAGCGGTAGGTGACCAGCTCCACATCCACAGCCGGGCGGTGGGCATGGTCGACCAGAAGGGCGAGATCGTCGAGGTGCGCGGCCAGGACGGCCAACCGCCGTACGTGGTCCGCTTCGAGGACGGCCACACGGGTCTCGTCTACCCGGGCCCGGACTGCAACATCGAACCCCGCGAGGCGATCCGCTGACGCCACCGGCCACCGCCCCGTGCCGGTCCGGCCCGGGGCGGTAGTCGTGCTGTTGCCCGGTCCGCTCCCCGGTGGCGGTCTGCCCCTCGGCGACGGTGCCCCGGCCCTGCCGGGTCCACTGGCGGCGCTCGCGCCGGTGCTGGAGCAGTACGGCTACCCGGCGGTGGCGCTGTTCGTCCTGCTCGACAACTGCGGGATCCCCGCGCCCGGGCAGACCATCCTGGTGCTGGCCGCCGTCTTCGCGGGCACCGGGCACCTGGACTTCGCCGCCGTGGTGGCGATCGCCTTCGGGGCAGCCGTGCTCGGCAACACCCTGGGCCACCTGATCGGCGCCACCGGCGGCCGCGCCTTCGTGCACCGCTGGGGCCGGTACGTGCTGCTCACACCGGAGCGGACGGCCCGCGCGGAGGTGTTCTTCGCCCGGCACGGCGGCAAGGTGGTGACCGTCGCCCGGTTCTTCGACGGGCTGCGGCAGACCAACGGCATCATCGCCGGGACGACCGGCATGCCCTGGCCGCGGTTCCAGGCGTTCAACGTGCTCGGCGCCGCGCTCTGGGTGGGGGTGTGGTCCACCGTCGGGTACCTGGCCGGCGCGCACGTGGGCACGGTCTGGCGGACGGCCGTGCGCTACCAGCTGTGGCTGTTGATCGGGCTGGGCGCCCTGGCCGTGCTGTTCGCCGTCCGCCTCCTGCTCGCCCGCCACCTGCTGCGCGGCCGCCGGGGGCGGGAGGCGGACGCGGAAGGAGACGGAGAAGGGGAGGGCGGGAGGAAGGACGAGGCGGACGGGCGCGGTTGCGACGGCCGTCCCGGCCGGTGAGCCTGGAAACGATCACCTGGGAGGCGAGGATGGCCGATGTCGGGAGGCGCACGGGCCCCGGGAGCGGGGACGCGCACCGGGCGCCCGCCAACCGGACCGTCGTCCTCGCCGTCCTCGGGGCCACCGCCGTGGCCCTGGGCGCGCAGGCGGCGGGCGGCACCAGTGCCCGGCTCGTCCTGCTGCTGGTGTTCGTCCCCGCGCTGCTGGCCGGTCTGGGCACGCTCGCCCAGACCGTCGGCGCCGCGATCTGGGTCACCGCCGTCATCCTCGTCAGCTCGGTGTTCTTCCCCCCGGAGTCGATCAACGGCCGGGCGCTGACGCTGGCCACCGTCGTCGGCGCCTCCGCCGTCGCGGTGCTGCTCTGCGCGCGCCGGATCCGGCGCGAGCGCGAGCTGTACCGGATGCGGCAGAGCGCCGTCGCCCTCCAGCGCCAACTCCTGCGCCCGCTGCCGGCGCTGACCTCCGACGTCCTGCTCCACGGCCGCTACCGGCCGATCGAGGAGGACGCCATGGTCGGCGGCGACCTCTACGACATCGCGGACACCCCCTACGGCACCCGGGTCGTCATCGGCGACGTCCAGGGCAAGGGACTGCCCGCGATCGGCACCGGCTTCGCCGTGCTCGGCGCGTTCCGCGAGGCCGCCTTCCGCGAGCCCGCACTCACCGACGTCGCCCTCGCCCTGGAGGACGCGGTCACCCGGCACAACACGTACGCGGCGCAGAGCGGCGAGGCCGAGCGCTTCGTCACCGCGACGGTGTACTGCCTGGACCACCGCACCGGCGTGCAGGCCGTCAACTGCGGCCACCTCGCCCCGTACCTGCTCGTCGGCGGGCGCGTGGAGGCCGTCCCGCTGGCGGCCGGCGTGCCGCTCGGGCTCGCCGATCTCGCCGGGGAGGTGCGGACCGTCCAGTGGTTCGACCTCCCCCGCGACGGGACGCTGCTGCTGCTCACCGACGGGGTCACCGAGGCCGCGGACCGCGACGGCGTCTTCTACCCGGTCGAGCGGCGGCTCCTCGCCCTGGGCGACCGCACCCCGGACCAGCTCCCCGAGGCCCTCGACGAGGACGTCCACCGCCACAGCCGCGGCCGGCGTCGGGACGACCTCACGATCCTCGTGCTGCGCCGCAACCCCGGCACCACCGAACCGGTGGACTAGCCGGCTAGCTCAGCGGGAAGACCTCGAAGGCGACGGCGAAGCGCGTCCCCAGCCGGGTGCCCGCGCCGCGGCCGGCGCCCTCCAGGAAGCCGCGGGCGTCCGCCATCGCGCCGCCGAGACCGGCGAGATACGCCTTGTGGGCCTCCAGCGAGGCGACGCCCCGGTCGAAGTGGTCGGTGGTGTCCACCGCGTGCGCCGCATCCGGCGAGGACGCCGCCCAGATCTGCCGCACCCCGTTCCACGGTTCGAGGCCCTCGTCGACCAGTTCGCGGAAGACCCAGCGGTTGCCCGCGTCCCGCACCGCGTCCAGGGTGGCCCGGCCGACGGCGATGTGGTCGGCCTGGTTGAGGAAAACCCCGCCCCAGGTGTCGCGGAAGTTGCTGGTGATGACGATGTCCGGGCGGTGCCGGCGCACCACCCGGGCGATGTCGCGGCGCAGCGGCAGGCCGTACTCGACGACGCCGTCCGGGTGACCGAGGAACTCGACGGTGTCGACGCCGACGACGGCGGCGGAGGCGATCTGCTCGGCCTCGCGCAGCGGGCCGCACCGCTCGGGGTCCATGCCGTCGATGCCGGCCTCGCCGCTGGTGACCATCACGTAGACGACCCTCTTGCCCTGGTCCGTCCAGCGGGCGACGGCGGCGGCCCCGCCGTACTCCATGTCGTCGGGGTGGGCGACGACGACCAGGGCGGTCTGCCAGTCCTCGTCGACGGGCTCGAAGGGCGCGGGTGCCTGCTGCTCGGTCATGGTGGTGCTTGCCTCTCCGTGATGCCGGCGGGTGCCGTCGTTCGGCCGTTCGGCCGTTCGGTGGTCCGGTCGTTCGGTGGTTCGGTCGTGCCGCACGCGACTCTAGAAGATCACCGGACCGCCCGCCGGGTGATCACGTCGAGCGAGGCGACGGGGTGGCGGGGCGGCGGACTTGCCCCTGACGCGCGGGGCAGGGGTTAGCGTCCTCGCGCCCTCACGTCCTCTCACCTTGGAGTCCGCTCATGCCGTCCCTCCCCAGCACCGTCCGCGAGGTCCGGTTCGTCGCCGCGCCCGACGGCCTGCCCACCCCCGACAGCTTCGCCCTGGCCGAGGCCCCGCTGCCCGCCCCGGCCCCGGACCAGGTCCTCGTCCGTAACCGGGCCTTCGTGGTGTTCCCCGCCCTGCGCACCCTGGTCGGCGGCGCGTTGAGCGACGCGCCCCTCACGATCCGGCCGGGCGACGCACTGCTCGGACCCGCGCTCGGCGAGGTGTTGGCCGCGCCCGCCGACGGGCCGCTGCGCCCCGGCGACCTGGTCACCCATCTGCTCGGCTGGCGCGACCACGCGGTCGCCGAGGCGGGCGCGTTCACCCGGGTGGACGACGGGTTCCCCGACCCGCTCACCCTGCTCGCCCCCGGCCTCGTGGGCTACGGCGCGCTGACCCGCGCGACGGCGGTGCGGCCGGGCGACGTCGTCCTGGTCACCGGCGCGGCGGGGGCGGTCGGCGCGGTGTCCGGGCAGGTGGCCCGGCTGCTCGGGGCGGCCCGGGTGATCGGCACCACCGGCTCGGCCGCCAAGGCGAAGCGGCTGACCGAGGAGTTCGGCTTCGACGCCGTGCTGGTGCGCGGGGCGGGCCCGATCGCCGACCAGCTCGCCTCCGCCGCCCCGGACGGCATCGACGTGCTGCTGGACATGGTCGGCGGCGAGCAGCTCACGGCGGCCGTCGACGCCGCCCGCCCGGACGCGCGGTTCGCGCTGATCGGGGCACTCGCCGGGCAGCTGGACCCGGCCCGCAGCGGCGCCGACGCTCCGACCGTGGTGGACAGCTTCCGGCTGCTCGTCCGCAACGTCACCGTGCACGGCGTGAGCGGGCAGCGGTACGCGGAGCTCGAACCGGAGTGGCGCGAGCGGCTCGCCGGGTGGCTGCGCACCGGCGAACTGACCGTCCCCCTGACCGTCCTCCCGGGCATCGAGCAGGCCCCCGGGGCATTGTCCCGGCTGATCGACGGGGACGTCTTCGGCACCATGGTCGTCGAACTGTAGACCGCCCGGACGGTCCGGCGACCGGACGCAGGACGCCTGACGCCGGGCGCCGGACGCCGGACGACCGGAGCACCGGTGGGCGGGGCGGCAGGACGCTCGGGGAGGGGCGGATGACAGGACGGATGAGGATCGGCGACGCGGCGGCCGCCGCCGGCACCACACCGCGGGCGCTGCGCTTCTACGAACAGCGGGGCCTGCTGCCGCCGCCCACCCGCACCGTGTCCGGCCAGCGCGAGTACGGCCCCGAGACGGTGAGCCGGGTGCGGGTGATCCGGGCGTTGCTGGCGCTCGGGCTGACCGTCGACGACCTCGTCAGCCGGGTGCACCGGCTGGACATGCTCGCCGAGGACCCGCCGCGCAGCTGCGCGTCCACCGGTGAGTTCGGGCCGGACACCTTCGCCCCGGTGATCGAGCAGCGCCTCGCCGCCCTGGACGCGGAGATCGCCCGGCTGACCCGGCTGCGCGAGAGCCTGGCCCGCCACACCGGGGCCGCCACGCCGTAGGCCGTCGAACGCCGTACTCCATAACATCGGGCAACGTGCAGAGAGTTCTCTGCAGAGACCTCTATGCAGAGAACTCTCTGCACCCTACGATTCGAGCATGCCCACCGAAGAACCGTCGCCCGAAGAACCCACCACCGAACCGCCCGAGCGGCCCGCGCGCCGGCTCGACGCACGCAGCCTGCGCGGGCTCGCCCACCCGCTGCGGATGAAGATCTTCGAGCTGCTGAACCTCGACGGCCCGGCGACCGCCACCCGGCTGGCCGAACGGCTCGGCGAGAACACCGGCACCGTCAGCTGGCACCTGCGCCACCTCGCCGAACACGGGTTCATCGAGGAGGAGACCGGCCGTGGCACCAAGCGCGAACGCTGGTGGCGGCGCGTCCCCGTCACCAACCGGCTGGAGACCACCGACTTCCAGGACGACCCGGACACCCGCGGCGCGGTCTCGCTCTATCTGCACGAGCTCCTCGGGCAGTACTTCAACCGGATCAACACCTACATCGCCGAGGACTGGCCGGACGAGTGGCGCAACGCCGGCACCATCTCGGACTGGAGCCGGATGTGGATGACGCCGGACCAGCTCGCGTCGCTCAACGACGAGTTGTTCGCCGTCATCCGGCGCCACCTGCCGGACGAGAACACCGAGCCGGACCCGGCCGCGCTGCCGGTCGTCGTCCAGCTCCAGTCCTTCCCGCGGCGCCGCTACCCCGCCCGCCCGGCCGACGCCGGGAGCGCCGACACCGGGAACACGGACGACGGGCGCACCGATGCCGGCAACACCGACACCGGGCACACGGACGACCCGCAGGGGAGCGCCGAATGAGCCCCGACGCCACCGCCCCCCGCAGCCTGCTGCGCCGTCACCGCGACTTCCGGCTGCTCTGGTGCGGCGAGACGGCCGGCAAGTTCGGCTCCTCCGTCACCGGCGTCGCCATGCCGCTGATCGCCGTCTCCGAACTGCACGCCTCCACCTTCGAGATCGGCCTGCTGAGCGCCGCCTCCTGGGCACCCTGGCTGGTCATGGGCCTGCCGGTCGGCGTCTGGGTGGACCGCTTACGACGCCGTCCGGTCATGCTGACGGCAGCCGGCGTCTCGCTCGCGCTGTTCGCCGCCGTCCCGGTGGCCGGGTGGGCGGGCCGGCTCAGCGTCGGACTGCTGCTGGCCGTCGCCCTGCTCACCGGCACCGCGGCCGTCTTCTTCCAGACCGCCTACACCGCCTATCTGCCCGACCTGCTCTCCCCCGCCGACCAGCCCGAGGGCAACGCCAAACTGCACGGCAGCGCCTCCGCCGCCCAGATCGTCGGCCTCGGCTCCGGCGGTCTGATCGCCCAACTCGCGGGCGCCGCCAACGGCATGTTCGCCAACGCCGCGACCTTCCTGGTCTCGCTGCTCTGCCTGGGCCGCATCCGGCACCGCGAGACGCCGCCCCGGCCGGCCGCCGACCGGTCGCTGCGCCGCGAGGTCGGCGAGGGCCTGCGGCTGCTCGCCGGGGATCCGTGGATGCGCAGCTTCGCCCTGTTCGGCGCGGCGTCCAACCTGGCGCTGATGGGCTACCAGTCGATCCAGGTCGCCTTTCTGGTCCGCGAGGTCGGACTCGCGCCGGGCACCGTCGGCGCGTTGATCGCCACGGTCGGCAGCGGCGGCGTCCTCGGCGCCTTCGTGGCCCGCCGGGTCGCCGCGCGGATCGGCACGGCCCGCGCGATGATCCTCTTCGAGCTGGGCGTGCCCTCGCTCGCCCTACTGATCCCGCTCACCGGTCCCGGCGCGGGCGTGCTCTGCTTCGCCGCGGGCGGCTTCGCGATCTCGGTCGGCGTGGTGGCCGGAAACATCATCAAGGCGGGTTTCCAGCAGCGCTACTGCCCGCCCGAGCTGCTCGGCCGCATCAGCGCGAGCGGAGCCGTCCTCGGCTTCGGCACCATCCCGCTCGGTGCCCTGCTGGCCGGCGTCCTGGGCACCGCGATCGGTCTGCGCCCCGCCCTGTGGATCGCCACCGCAGGCGTGCCACTGGCGGCGCTCGTCCTGCTCCTCTCCCCCGTCGGCCGCACTCGCGACCTGCCCACCACCCCGCGCTCCGCCGACACCCCGGTCCCGGCCCCGGCCCCGGCCACCGAGTCCGCCACCACCGCCTGACCGGCCGCCGGGAGCGCCACCGCCCACGGCCCGGTGATCACCGAGGTGATCCCGGGCCCACCGGCACGCCCGAGCGAAGTCGGTGGCCGACGGAGGCACGGTCCGGCGGGGAGGCACCGGCGCCGCGCCCGCTCTGCGCCCCGCCCTGTGGATCACCACCGCCGGGGTGCCGCTGGCGGCGGTCGTCCTGCTCCTCCCCCGTCGGCCAGAGGCGCGGAGGCCCCGGGAGCCACCCCGCCGACAGCCCTCCGCCCGACGGCTGCCGGGCGAGGGCCCCGCCCCGCAGCCCGCAGTCCCTTCCCACGTCGACGCGCAACGGGGAACAGCCCGACTTCCGGAGTGCCGGCCGTGCCCCTCCCACCTGCCCGGCCGTCAGGCGATCGGCAGATCCGGGCGGGCGAGCCGGCGTCGTAGATTGACGGCATCGCACAGGACAGGCCGGGCGGCCGGCCCCCTCCGCCCGGAAGAACCGACCACCGAAACGCGGCCGCAGCTGGAAGTCGTGCCACGGCGGCACCGGCCCGGGCCGCCAGCCGCCCACCCGCGCGCGCCGCCGACTGTCGGACCGGCGCCATGACACGGGACACGCCGGGCGACCGACCCTCCCCTCCGGAAGAGCCGACCACCGGAACGCGGCCACAGCCGAACGCAGTGCCACGGCAGCCCCGGGCCCAGGCCGCAGCAGCCCACCCGCGCGCGCCACCGGCCGTCGGGCCGTCGCCATGACACGGGGACCCTCCCCTCCGGAAGAGCCCACCACCGGAACACGACCACACCCGGAAGCAGTGCCACGGCAGCCCCGGGCCCAGGCCGCAGCAGCCCACCCGCGCGCGCCACCGGAGGTCGGGCCGTTGCCATGACACGGGGACCCTCCCCTCCGGAAGAGCCCACCACCGGAACACGGTCACAGCCGGAAGTCGTGCCACGGCCGCCCCGGCCCGGGCCGCCAGCAGCGCAGCCGCGCGTGCCGCCGACCGTCGGACCGGCGCCATGACACAGGACACGCCAGGCAACCAGACCCACCCCTCCGAAAAAGCCGACCACCGAAACGCGGCCACACCCGGAAGCAGCGCCACAGCCGCCCCGGCCCGGGCCGCAGCAGCCCACCCGCGCGCGCCGCGACCGGGTGGGGGCGGGCGGGCGCCGTAGGTTGACGCCATGGCACAGGACACGCCGGGCGGCCGGCTCGCCCCTCCGAAGTGGCTGACCGCCGGAATGCGGCCGCAGCCGGCGGCGGTGCCGTGGGCGGCCGTGGCCCGGGCCGCGGCGGGGCTGGCGGCGCCGCTGGCCGTCGGGCTGGCGGCGGGGCGGCCGGCGTACGGGGCGCTGGCGTCGATGGGCGCGCTGTCCGCCGTCATCGGTGACACCGCCGACGCCTACCGGATGCGGGTCTTCAACATCGCCGTGCCCCAGCTGTTCGGTGCCGTCGGCGTCGCGCTCGGCACTCTGGTGTTCGGGCGCGACTGGACGGCCGTCGCCGTCCTGACGATGGTCGCGCTGGTCTCCGGGATGATCTCCTCGATCGGCTCGGTCGCCTCCGTCTCCGGCCTGCTGCTCCTGCTCAACGCCGTCGTCGGGGCCGGTCTGCCGATGCCGCACCCGTGGTGGAAGGCGCCGCTGCTGCTGCTCGCCGGCGGGGCCGTGGTGCTGCTGCTCACCCTGTTCGCCTGGCCGCTGCGCGGCGGCGTGCCGGAGCGGGCGGCGGTGGCGGGCAGCTACCGGGCGGTCGCCGCGTTCGTCCGCGCCGCCGGCACCCCGGAGCACGACGAACGGCGGCTGGCCGTCACCCAGTCGCTCAACTCCTCCTACGACCTGCTGCTCGCCCACCGCACCCGCCGGCACGGCCGCTCTCCTGGGCTGGCCCGGCTGATCGCCCGGCTCAACGCGCTGATGCCGGTCGTCGAGGCGGCCTCCGCCGCCAAACTGCGTCCGGCCGCCCGGCTCGGCCCGCTGCCGGAGGCCTACCCGGCCGCCGTGCTGGCGCTCGCCGACGCCGTCGAGCGCGGCCGCGCCGCCCCGGCACCGGGCGAGGACCCCGCCGCCTTCCTCGACCTGCCCGCGCCCACCGGACCGTCCGAACGCGCGCTGGACCAGGCCCTGCGGTACGCGGCCGCGGTCGGCGCCGAGCCCGGGCGCGCGGACGTCCCCGACCGGCTCGGCAGCCCCGCCGCCCCCGGCGAGCGGGCCCGGCGCGCGGCCCGGGCGGCGCTGCTCTCCGGTGCGTCCTGGCGCTACGGCCTGCGGCTGGCGCTCTGCATCGGCCTCGCCCAGGTGCTGGTCTCGGTGCTGCCGGTGCCCCGCTCCTACTGGGTCGCGCTGACCGTCACCTTCGTCCTGAAGCCGGACTTCGGCTCGGTGTTCTCGCGCGCCGTGCTGCGCGCCTTCGGCACCGCCCTCGGGCTGGTGATCGCCATCCCGGTGCTCGCCGAGGTCCCGCGCGGCTGGTGGGACGTGCCGACCGTCGCGGTGCTGGCCACCCTGATCCCGGCGTTCTCGGCCAAGGGGTACGCGTTCCAGACCGCCGCCATCACCCCGGTCATCCTGCTGCTCTCCGACCTGCTCAACCACCAGGGCTTCGGGCTGGTGCTGCCCCGGCTGTACGACTCGCTGATCGGCTGCGGGATCGCGCTGCTGGCCGGCTACCTGTGCTGGCCGGAGTCCTGGCATACCCGGATCGGCGACCGGCTGGCCGACGCCGTGGCGGACGCCTCCGCGTACGTGGCACTGGCCTTCGCCGCCGCCCCCGGGCGCGATCAGCCGTCCCGGCCGCGCCGACGGCGCCGGCTCTACCGGGACCTCTCGGCGGTCCGCTCCGAGTTCCAGCGCGCACTGACCGAGCCGCCGCCGGTCGGCACCCGGGCGGCGGCGTGGTGGCCGCTGGTGATCGCGGTGGAACGGGTGGTGGAGGCGACCACCGCGACCCGGGTCCGGGTCGAGCACGGGGTGCCGGCACCGCCGCCGCAGGAGGTCGCCGCCATCGCCGCCGACCTCGCCGCCCTGGCCGAGGCGCTGCGCACGGGCACGCCGCTGCCGGCCCCCGAGGAGGGGCCCGCCGCCGCCCACGGCGCCGCGGACGACGTCCTCGGGCCGCTGCGGCGCGAGGTCCGCGCGGCCTGCGCCATCGCGTCCCCGGTCCTGGGCTGACGCCGCGCGACAGGCCGGCCGGGGCCGGGCGCGCCCGGTGACGTGCGCCCGGGGACGTGCGGTCGGTGACGGGCACGGCGACGCCGCCGACGGCCGCTCAGTCCTGGATCCGCCGCCAGGGCCGGTCCGCCTCCAGGGCGAACGCCAGCTCCAGGAGCAGCCGCTCCTCACCGTGGCCGGCCGACAGGTGGACGCCGATCGGCAGCCCCTCGGGGCTCGCGCCGACCGGCAGGGCGATGCCGGGGCCGCCGGTGACGTTGTTGACCGGGGTGAAGGCGACGTAGCGGGTGAGCCGCTCCAGCAGTTCGCCGAAGGCGACGTTCGGGCTCAGGTGGCCGATCGGCGGCGCGACGTGGGCCAGCACCGGCGACAGAATCGCGTCGTACGTGCGGAACAGGCCCGCGTACGTCCGCTCGGAGGCGTGCAGCCGCCGCACCACGCCCGGCACCCGGGCGAACTCGCGGTGGAAGACCCGCCGCAGACCGGTGGTGAAACCGTCCAGCCGGGCCGCCCGGAAGCCGGGGTCGACGGTCAGCCGGCCGGTGGTGGCGATCAGGAAGGCGATGTAGCCCCAGTAGAGGATGAAGTCGCGGGAGAACTCCTCCCCGAACGGCAGCTCCACCGGCGTCACGTCGTGGCCCAGGGCGGCCAGCCGGGCGGCCGTCTCCTCGACGGCCGCCCGGGTCGGCCCGTCGGTGGGCGCCGTCGGGGAGTCCACCACCAGCCCGATCCGCAGCCGGCGCCCGCCGGGGCCCTCGACCAGGCCGAGCGGGGGCATGGCGGGGTTGCGGTAGTGGTGTTCGGCGGCGGCGAGGAACGCGGCGGTGTCGCGGACGGAGCGGGTCAGCACGCCGTCGGTGATCAGGTCGACCGGGAGGCGGCGGCCCTGGGCGTTGGGCACCATCCGGCCGCGGGTGGGCTTGAGGCCGACCAGCCCGCAGCAGGCGGCCGGGATCCGGATCGAGCCGCCGCCGTCGTTGGCGTGCGCGACGGGGACGACGCCGGAGGCGACCAGCGCGGCGGCGCCGCCGGAGGAGGCGCCCGGGGAGTGCGAGGTCAGCCACGGGTTGCGCACGGGGCGGGCGGTGGCGTACTCGGTGGAGGCGTTGAGGCCGAACTCCGGCAGCCGGGTCTTCCCGAGGACGGACAGGCCGGTGCCGAGGAACTGCTCGGCGAAGCCGGCGCTGCGGCGGGCCGGTTTGGCGCGGAACGCCGCGCTGCCCTGGCCGGTGGGCATGCCGCGCAGGTCGGTGTTGTCCTTGAGGAAGCTCGGCACGCCGTACAGCGGCGCGTCCGGCCCGGCACCGTGCACGCCGTGCGCGCCGCGAACACCGTCCACACTGTCCACGCCGTGCACGCCGTCCGCGCCGCCGCCCCCGCCGCCGTGGCCGGGGAACGCCCGCCCGTACGCGGCGAAGGCGACCGGGGCGAGCGCCGCGTCGACGCGTTCGGCGCGCGCCACGGCGGCCGCCGCCAGCTCGGCGGGGCTCACCTCGCCGGCCCGCACCAGGGCGGCCAGCGCCACCGCGTCGTGCTCCCCCAGCGCGTCGTCCCCGTAGGCGTGCACCCGCTCGTCGGCCATCCGGACTCCCCATCCCTGCCAGTCGGTGACGGCACCCGGGCCCGGTTCGCCACCTACCTGCCGGTAATGCCGCGCGAGCTGAGCAGTCTAGGCCGGGCGCGGCCGTACCGAACAGCCCCGCGTGGCGCGGGCACGATCGGGCCGCACCGCCCGTTCGGTCCTGCGACGCTTCTGGGATCCCGACCGCCGGGCCCGACCCCCGGCGGCCCGCGTCACCCCGTCACCACCGAAAGCTGGCCCGCATGATCGAGCTCGACTTCGACGGCACCGGATTCCGCCGCAACGGCGCGCCGCACCGGATCGTCTCCGGCGCGCTGCACTACTTCCGCGTCCACCCCGCGCTGTGGGACGACCGGCTGGCCCGGCTGCGGGCGCTGGGCGTCAACACGGTGGACACCTACATCCCCTGGAACTTCCACGAACTGCCGACCGGCGAGGTGGACTTCACCGGCTGGCGGGACATCGCGGGGTTCGTCCGCCTGGCCGAGCGGCACGGCCTGGACGTCATCCTCCGCCCCGGCCCGTACATCTGCGCCGAGTGGGAGTTCGGCGGGCTGCCGGCGCGGCTGCTGGCCGTGGACGGGATCCGGCTGCGCAGCTCCGATCCCGCCTTCCTCGCCGCGGTGGACGGCTGGTTCGACGCCCTGGCGCCGCAGCTGCTGCCGCTGCTGGGCAGCCGGGGCGGTCCGGTGGTCGCCGTCCAGGTGGAGAACGAGTACGGCAGCTACGGCACCGACGCCGCCTACCTGGCGCACCTGCGCGACGGCCTGGTCGCGCGCGGGGTGGACTGCCTGCTGTTCACCACCGACGGCTCCGAGGACTTCATGCAGCAGGGCGGCGCGATCCCGGGCCTGCTGGCCACCGCCACCTTCGGCTCCCGCGCCCCCGAGCGCTTCGAGGTGCTGCGCCGCCGGCAGCCGCAGGGGCCGCTGGCGGCGATGGAGTTCTGGATCGGCTGGTTCGACCGGGTCGGCGATCCGCACCACGTCCGGGACGCCAAGGAGACCGCCGCCTCGCTCGACGAACTGCTCGCCACCGGCGCCTCGGTGAACCTCTACATGGCGCACGGCGGGACCAGCTTCGGCTTCTGGGCGGGCGCCAACCACTCCGGCACCGGCCCGGACACCCCCGGCTTCGAGCCGACCGCCACCAGCTACGACTACGACGCGCCGATCGGCGAGGCGGGCGAGCTGACCGAGAAGTTCCACACCCTGCGGACCGTCATCGGCAGGTACGTCCCGCTCCCGGAGGGCGAACTCCCGCCCCTGCCGCCCCGGCTGGCGCCGCGCCGGCTCGACCGCGCGAGCGGCCGGGCCCGTCTCCTGGACTCCCTCGACGCGCTCTCCACGCCCGTCCACCGCCCCGTCCCCGAGCCGATGGAACGCCTGGGCCAGTCGTCCGGCCTCATCCACTACCGCACCCACGTCCCCGGCCCGCGCCCCGAACTGCCCCTGCGCGTCGACGGCATCGGCGACCGCGCCCAGGTCTTCGCCGACGGCCGCCCGCTCGGCGTCCTCGACCGCAACCGGCCGGAGCAGACCCTCCCCCTGGCCACCGGCCCCGCCGGCGTCACCCTGGACATCCTGGTCGAGGCCCTCGGCCGCGCCAACTACGGCCCCCAGCTGGACGACCGCAAGGGCATCCGGCGCGGCGTCTCGCACGAACGCCAGCGCCTGCACACCTGGGAGATCCGCCCGCTGCCGCTCACCGACCTCGACGCCCTCGTCCTCCACGACGCCCTCGACACCGCGGACGGCGACCCCGCCTTCCACCGCTTCGAGACCGACCTCGACGCCCCCGCCGACGCCTTCGTCGCCCTCCCCGGCTGGGGCCGCGGCCTGCTCTGGCTGAACGGCTTCCTGCTCGGCCGCTACACCGACGAGGGCCCGCAGCGCGCCCTCTACGCCCCGGCCCCGCTCTGGCAGGCCGGCCGCAACACCCTCCTCGTCCTCGAACTCGCCCGCCACGGCGACTCCCTGGAACTCCGCGACGAGCCCGACCTCGGCCCCACCACCCGCGCCCCCAGCGCCGACTACTGAGCCGCGCCCGGGGCCGGCCGTGCGGTGCGCGGCCGGCCCCGGGGCCGGGTCACTCGACGGTGACGCTCTTGGCGAGGTTGCGGGGCTTGTCGACGTCGCGCTTCAGGGCGACGGCGGCGTGGTAGGCGAGCAGCTGGAGCGGGATGTTGAGGAGCAGCGGGTCCAGCTCGGGTTCGCTCTTGGGGACCAGCACGCAGTGGTCGGCGAGCTTGGGGTCGGGGCGGCGGTGGGCGACGGCGAGGACGCGGCCGGAGCGGGCCTTGATCTCGCCGAGGGTGGTGAGGTTCTTGTCGAGCAGCTCGTCGTCCGGGACGAGGGCGACGGTGGGCAGTTCGGGGCTGATCAGGGCCAGCGGGCCGTGCTTCAGCTCGCTCGCCGGGTAGGCCTCGGCGTGCACGTAGGAGATCTCCTTGAGCTTCTGCGCGCCCTCGCGGGCGACCGGGTAGCCGCGCACCCGGCCGATGAACATCATGCCGGTGGAGTCGGCGTACTCGGCGGCCAGGGCGGCGATCTCGTCGCTCTGGGCGAGGATCTCGCGGATCTGGCCGGGCAGGGCCTTGAGGGCGGAGACGATCCGGCGGCCGTCGGCGGGCGAGAGGTCGTGGATCCGGCCGAAGTGCAGGGCGATCAGCGCGAAGGCGACGACGGTGGAGGTGAACGCCTTGGTGGAGGCGACCGAGATCTCCGGACCGGCGTGCAGGTAGATGCCGCCGTCGCACTCGCGGGCGATGGCGCTGCCGACGGTGTTGACGACGCCGAGGACGCGGCCGCCCTTGCGCTTGACCTCCTGGACGGCGGCGAGGGTGTCGTAGGTCTCGCCGGACTGGCTGACCGCTATGTAGAGGGTGTCGGCCTCGATGACGGGGTTGCGGTAGCGGAACTCGGAGGCCGGCTCGCTGTGGGCGGGGATCCGGGCGAGCTCCTCGATCAGCTGGGCGCCCATCTCGCCGGCGTAGTAGGCGGAGCCGCAGCCGAGGATCTTGACCCGGCGGATCTCGCGCAGTTCGCGGGCGTCCAGGTTGAGGCCGCCGAGGTGGGCGGTGGCGAAGCGCTCGTCGAGGCGGCCGCCGAGGGTGCGCTCGACGGAGCCGGGCTGCTCGTGGATCTCCTTGAGCAGGAAGTGCTCGTAGCCGCCGGTGTCGTAGGAGTCGATGTCCCAGTCGACGGTGGACGGCTGGCGGTGGGTGGTGCGGGCGTCCTCGGTGAAGGTGCGGAAGCCGTCGGCGCGCACGGTGGCCAGCTCGCCGTCCTCCAGGTGGACGACCTGGCGGGTGTAGCGGACGAGGGCGGAGACGTCGGAGGCGACGAACATCTCCTTCTCGCCGAGGCCGAGCACGATCGGGCTGCCGTTGCGGGCGACCACGATGCGGTCGGGCTGCTCGGCGTCGAGGACGGCGATGCCGTAGGTGCCGACGACCTTGCCGAGGGCGGCGCGCACGGCGTCCTCCAGCTCGCCGCCCTCGGCGGCGTGGGCGGCGACGAGGTGGGCGAGCACCTCGGTGTCGGTCTCGGAGCGGAACACCGCGCCCTCGGCGGCGAGCCGTACCCGCAGCTCGTCGGCGTTCTCGATGATGCCGTTGTGGACGACGGCGATCCGCCCGTCGTTGTCCAGGTGCGGGTGGGCGTTGGCGTCGCTGGGCACGCCGTGGGTGGCCCAGCGGGTGTGGCCGATGCCGGTGGTGCCCTTGAAGCGGGCGGGGACGTCGGCGGCGAGGTCGGCCACCCGGCCCTTGACCTTGCGGACCTTGATGCCGCCGGTGCGCCCGGCGACGGCGACGCCGGCCGAGTCGTAGCCGCGGTACTCCAGCCGGGCGAGGCCCTCCAGCAGGAAGGGGGTCGCGTCCTTGGGGCCGATGTAGGCCACGATTCCGCACATGGTGGGCTCCTTGGTTCCGTGAGTACGAGGGCGGCCGGGCGGGCCGTGCCGACAAGACCTGAACGCGGCGGTGAGGGACGGCCGGTGAGGGAACGGCCGGCCGCAGGGACGGCCGGTCAGCCGTAGACGATCCGGCGCAGCTGGCGGGCCGAGAGCCCGGGCGCCGCGACCCGGCGGGCCGGGAGTTCCTCGGCGAGCCGGGCGAAGATCCGTTCGTTGGTCAGGCCGCGCGCCTGCAGTTCGCCGTGGCGGCGCCGGACGTACTCCTCGGTGGTCTCGGAGAAGTAGGCCAGCACCTCCGCCACCACCCGCGCCGCCTCCCGGGGCCCGAGCGGGCTGGTCCGGGTGAGGTGGGCGAGCAGGTCTTCGTGGGGGTGCGAGGGACCGGGCGAGCTGGACACGAGTGGGGAGCCTAGGCGCCCCCTCAGCGAAAGATCAAAAATCCTGCCCGATTTCGGGCAGGATCCCGCCGTGTTCGAAGCATGAACGGGGGTCTTGTAGCCGCACGGGTGACCACGTAGCGTGATGACTTGCTCACACACCGGGGGGCCGGGGGAGGACGGGAGCGTCGGAAGAGTGTCGGAAGAACCGGAGGCTTGCTGATGTGCGGGATCACCGGATGGGTCGCCTACGACCGCGACCTGACCCTCGAACGAGCGGTGCTCGACGCCATGACGGCGACCCAGCTCTGCCGCGGTCCGGACGCCGGGGGCGTCCACCTGGAGCGGCACGCCGCGCTGGGCCACCGGCGCCTCGCCGTGATCGACCCGCAGGGCGGCGTCCAGCCGATGACGGCCGAGCACGACGGCCGGCTGCTGGCCGCCCTCAGCTACAGCGGGGAGGTGTACAACCACCGCGAACTGCGCGCCGAGCTGGAGGCCGCCGGGCACCGCTTCCGCACCCGCAGCGACACCGAGGTGGTGCTCCGCGCCTACCTGGAGTGGGGCGAACACCTGGCCGAGCGGCTCAACGGCATGTTCGCCTTCGCCGTCTGGGACGCCCGCGCCGAGGAACTGCTGCTGGTCCGCGACCGGATGGGCGTCAAACCGCTGCACTACCACCCGACACCGGACGGCGTGGTCTTCGGCTCCGAACCGAAGGCGCTGCTCGCCCACCCCGCGGTGCGCCCGGTGGTCGACCTCGACGGACTGCGCGAACTGCTCGCGCTGACCCGCACCCCGGGCCTCACCCCGTACCGGGGCATCGCCGAGGTCCGGCCGGGCCACGTGGTGCGGGTGCGGCGCCAGGGCCTGACCGCCCGGCGCTACTGGGCACTGGAGGCCCGCGAGCACGTCCAGGACCTCCCCACCACGATCGGCACCGTCCGGGCCCTGCTGGAGGACATCGTCCACCGCCAGCTGGAGTCCGACGTGCCGCTCTGCTCGCTGCTCTCCGGCGGCCTCGACTCCAGCGCGGTCACCGCCCTGGCGGCCCGGACGCTGCGCGCCGCCGGCGCCGGCCCGGTGCGCTCCTTCGCGGTCGACTTCACCGGCCAGTCCGAACACTTCGCCCCGGACGCCGTCCGCACCACCCCGGACGGCCCGTACGCGCGGATGCTCGCCCGGCACGTGGGCGCCGACCACCAGGTGATCGAACTGGACAGCGCCGCCGTCGGCGCCCCGGCGCAGCGGCTCGCCACCCTGCGCGCCCGCGACCTGCCGGGCGGCGTCGGCGACATGGACTCCTCGCTGCTGCTGTTCTTCCGCGGGGTGCGCGAACGCTCCACGGTGGCGCTGTCCGGCGAGTCGGCGGACGAGCTGTTCGGCGGCTACCGCTGGTTCCACGACCCGCAGATCGTGCGCACCGAGGACTTCCCGTGGGCGGCGGTGCTGAGCAGCCTCGGCGGCAGCGGCAGCGGGCCGCGCGAACAACTGCTCGACCGGGAGCTGCTCGGCAAGCTCGACCTGCCCGGCTACCGGCAGGCACGCTACCGGGAGGCGATCGCCGAGGTCCCGCACCTGCCGGACGCCGACCCGTTCGAACGGCGGATGCGGGAGGTGTCGTACCTCAACCTGACCCGCTTCGTGCGCATCCTGCTGGACCGCAAGGACCGGATGAGCATGGCCACCGGGCTGGAGGTGCGGGTGCCGTTCTGCGACCACCGGCTGGTGCAGTACGTCTTCAACACGCCGTGGGCGATGAAGTACTTCGACGGCCGGGAGAAGAGCCTGCTGCGCGCCGCCGTGCGGGACGTGCTGCCCGACGAGATCGCCGACCGGATGAAGAGCCCGTACCCGGTCGTCCAGGACCCCCGCTACCCGCAGCTGCTGCGCGGCGAGCTCGCCGCACTGGCCGCCGACCCCCGCTCCCCCGGCCTCGCCCTGCTGGACCGGCGGGCGCTGTCCGACGCGCTCGCCCCGGACACCGATCCGCAGACGGTCCGGCTGGCGACCGATCTGGCCCTGGACCTGGACGCGTGGCTGACGGAGTACCAGGTCCGCCTGGAGCTGTGAGCGACCCGCCCCCGGGCGGCGCGCGCCCCGCGCCGCCCGGCCCCGTGCCACCGTCCGTGACCAGCCGCGGGCCCGCCTCGTTGACCGGGCGGGACGTGCGATAGCGTCGCCGACACCTCCCGAATGGCGGTCGATAACACGGAATCCGAAGCCCGTGCCGTCAGGATGGGGAGAGTCCCGTCCGTCTCGATCCGCCGGGGGATCTCCGTCATGCAACCGCGAGCCTTCGCGATCCTCACCGCCCTGCTGCTCGGGGTGCTCGGCCTGGGGTCGGTGGCCGTCACCGACTGGACGCCCGAGCCGGTCACCGCCGCGGTGGCCGGGTCGGCCTCCCCCGGGGCCGGCACCGACGGCGCGGGCGGCACCGGCACCGGACAGCCGGCCGCGAGCGCCACGGCGACCGGGGACCCGGCGGTGTGGACCCGCTCGACGCTGCGCAACAAGCTGATGGCCGAGATGGAGGCCACCGACCCCGGCGTCGCCCTGGCCGACCTCGACCGGATCACCAAGCAGCTGCCGTACACCGTCCGGTTCTGCCACCCGATCGCCCACGAGCTCGGGCACGCGGCGGTCACGCGCTTCCACGCCGACTTCCAGAAGGTCATCTCCTTCCCGCACGAGACCTGCGCGGCCGGCTACCTGCACGGCGCCGTCGAGGAGATGCTCAACGCCTCCACCCAGCCCGAGACCGACCTGGTCAAGCTCTGCGCGCCCAAGAACAGCGGCCCGTGCATCCACGGCGTGGGCCACGGCACGATGTTCGTCGCCAAGCAGGACGTCGCCAAGGCCCGCGAGCTGTGCAACAGGTTCACCTCCGACCAGAACCGGATCCGCTGCTCCGAGGGCCTGTTCATGCAGCTCTTCGGCCCGGACGAGGAGGACGAGACGGCCAAGGCCAACCTCCCGGCCGACAAGCTCGCCCAGGACCCGCTCTACCCGTGCAAGGACCAGCCGGCGCTGTTCCAGTCCGCCTGCTACTTCTACGCGCCGACCTTCTACCTCTCCTCGCACGACTACCCGAACCACCCCGAGGTGTACGCCGAGGCCCTGAAGTGGTGCCTGAACGGCAAGGCCTCCGGCGGGGCGGTGGACTGCAGCCGGGGCGTGGGCTCGCGCACCATGAAGTACAACCTGGACCGCGAGGACTGGGCCGCCCAGCAGTGCGCGACCGCGGCCGACGGCTGGCAGCGCAAGGCCTGCGCGGAGGGCCTGGTCAGCTACTACACGGTGAACTACACCGACGCGGGGGCGGCCGGGCGGCTCTGCGCCAAGCTCACCGACAAGGAGATGCAGGGCTACTGCCGCTCGGCGGGCGGGCTCTCCGCCTCGCTGGACTGACCCCCGCCGTCCCACCTGCCGGGCCCGCGCCGCACGGCGCGGGCCCGTTTCCGTAGGATCACGGGGATCCGGGTGCGCCGAGGACGCCGCGCCACCAGGCCCGCACCCTCCCCGGAGCCGCACATGACCTCCGACGACTTCCGCGCCGCCGACGAGCGCCTCCCCGCCGACGTCCGCCGCGCCGCCGACGTCCGCCTCCCCGCCGACGACGACTTCCGCGCCGCGGCGCACACCGCCGCCGACCTGGCCGCCGACCACCTCGCCGGGCTGGCCGCCCGCCCGGTCTGGCGGCCGATGGACGACGACGCCCGCCGCACCCTGCTGGACGCCCCGCTGCCCACGACCGGCCGCCCGCTCGCCGAGCTGCTGGAGGCGGTCGGCCGCGACGTGCTGCCGCACCCGATGGGCAACGGCCACCCGCGGTTCTTCGGCTGGGTGAACTCCGCCCCGGCCCCGGCCGGCGTGCTCGCCACCCTCGCCGCCGCCGCGATGAACCCCAGCTCGGCCGGCGGCGACCACGCCGACGTCCACCTGGAGCGGGCCGTGGTCCGCTGGATCGCCGAGCTGGTCGGCTTCCCCCACCCGCCCGGCGGCGGGCTGCTCACCTCCGGCACCTCGATGGCGACCATCGTCTGCCTGTCCGCCGCCCGCAACCGGGCCGCCCGCGCCGCCGGACGGGACGTCCGCGAGGACGGCCTCGCCGGGATGCCGCCGCTGGTCGGCTACGTCACCGGCGAGACCCACTCCTGCGTCCGCAAGGCCGCCGAGCTGCTGGGCCTCGGCAGCCGGCACCTGCGCACCGTGGCCACCGGCCCCGACGGGGGCCTCGACCTCGCCGACCTGCGCGCCGCGATCGCCCGCGACCGGGCGGCGGGGCTGCTGCCGTTCCTGGTGGTGGCCTCGGCCGGCACGGTCGGCACCGGCGCGGTGGACGCCTTCGACCCCCTCGCCGACCTCTGCGCCGAGGAACGCCTGTGGCTGCACGTGGACGGCGCCTACGGCGCGTTCGGCGTGCTCGACCCGGTGATCGCCCACCGCTACGCCGGGATGGAGCGCGCCGACTCGCTGGCCCTCGACCCCCACAAGTGGCTCGGCGTGCCGGTCGACTGCGGCTGCGCGCTGGTCCGCGACCCCGAGGGGCTGCGCGCCACCTTCAGCCTCGTCCCCTCCTACCTGCGCGACGAGGCGGCCGGGGAGCTGGGCTGGTTCTCCGAGTACGGCACCGAGCAGACCCGCCCGTTCCGCGCCCTCAAGGTGTGGGCCACCATCGCCCACCGCGGCCGCGACGGCCTCGCCCGGGACATCGCCCGGACCACCGCGCTCGCCCGACGGCTCGGCGAACTCATCACCGAGGACCCCGAATTGGAGCTGCTCGCCGAGGTCCGGACCTCCATCGTCGCGTTCCGCCTGCGCCCGCCCGGCCGCACCGAAGCCGCCCTGGACGCCCTCAACCGCGAGCTGCCCGCCGCCGTCCAGCGCCGCGGCCGCGCCTTCGTCACCGGCGCCCGCCTGGCCGGCCGCGAGATGCTCCGCGCCTGCCTCCTCAACCCGGCCACCACCGAAACGGACCTGCGGATCCTGCTCGAAGAAGTGAAGGCGGCCGGGCGCGGAACGGGCGATGCACAGCACCATTAACCGTCAGGTCACGGGGGATTCGTGATCGTGAAACACCGAAGCGGCAGATTGATGGCATGGAGCACCTGGAGAAGCCGAAGCCCGAAACCGTCCAGTCCCCGAACCCCTCCCGTGCCCAGCGCCGCGGCGTCCGTGCCCAGCGGTGGCGACGCGACGCGGTGGAACTCGCCGCCGTCTTCCTCTCGGTGACCGCCGCCGACCTGGTGGCCAAGCTCGTGGTGCACGGACCGGACGGGCCGGTGGTGCTCGCTGCGTCCGCCACCGCACTGCTCGCCACGGCGCTGTTCCACGCCTGGTGGTCGCACCGCCATCACCTGCACGGACCGCCCGGACCGGACGCGCCCGAGCCACCGGACGGGACACCGGCCGGGGCGCAGGCCCAGGCCGGGGCCCAGGCCGGGACGCAGGCCGAGCCGCTGAAGGGCCCGCTGCACGACTTCGAGGAGACCGCACTGTGGCGGGTCCGCACCACGGTGCGGGACTCCCCCGGCAGCCTGGCCCGGGTCTGCGCGGCCTTCGCGGCGCGGCAGGTGAACATCGTCTCGATGCAGTCCCACCCGCTGCCGTCCGGCGCCGTGGACGAGTTCTTCGTCCGCGCGCCGCGGTCGCTGACCCGCGCCGACCTGACCGCGCTGGTCGCCGGGGCCGGCGGGCACGACATCTGGACCGGCCCGGCCGACGCCCACGACCTGGTGGACGTGCCGACCCACGTCCTGGCGCTGGCCACCCGGACCGCGCTGGACGCCGCCGAGCTGCCGGTCGCGCTGCGCCGGCTGTTCGGGCAGTGCAGCATCCGGCAGTACCCGGGCGCGGCCGCCCGCACCGCCGCCGGGGCGGACGGGCACGTGCTGCGGCTGCCGGTGCCCTCCGGGGACCTCATCGAGCTCACCCGCCCGCAGCTGCCGTTCACCCCGACCGAGTTCGCCCGGGCGCAGGCACTGGTCGAGCTGGACACCCTGCTCGGCCCCCGGGTGCCGGACGTCCGGTCCCGGCTGAGCCAGCCGGCCGGCGCCGACCTGACCGTGCGGCGCGCGGACGCGGCCGACAAGGCGGCCGCGCTGGCGATGCACCGGCGCTGCTCCCCCGACGCGCTGCGCAAGCGCTACCACGGGCCGGTCCGGGACGCCGACCGCTACCTGGACCACCTGCTGGACGCCCGGCACGGCCAGACCCTGGCGGTGGAGGCGGCGGACGGGCGGATCGTCGCCCTCGGGCACCTGATGTGGGACGACGACGGCGCCGAGGTGGCGGTGCTGGTCGAGGACGCCTGGCAGCGGCGCGGGCTGGGCCTGGACCTCATGCGGCGGATGGCGGCGCTGGCCCTGGAGGCCGGGGTGGACACGGTGTACGCGGTCACCCAGTCGTCCAACTCCGGGCTGATCGCCACCATGCGGCGGCTGGCGGCGCCGCTGGACTACCAGGTGGAGGACGGCACGCTGGTCATCACCGCGCACCTGGCGGAGGCGGCCGAGGAGCTCCCGGTGCCCTGGCAGACCCGTCCGGGCCGGTGAGCCGCATCGGCACGTCGGGTAATCATCCGGTCATTTCTTCACCACACCCTCACCAAGGGTCCCTCCCGCGCCGGCGCGCGGAACCGCCGCACCCCGCTCACGCGTCCCCGACGGCGAACGGCCCCTCCGTACACCGCCCGTCCTGACGCCGCGCCAGGGCCGCCCGGAAGGGCTTCCCGCGCACGTCGCAGCAGGCGGCGCGGGGTCCGGGGCGACGGGTCGGGCGGCGGAGTCGGTAGGCTGATCCCGTCCCCGCCGCCCGACGGCCCGTAGTCCGGCCCCCGGGCGGTGCCGCAGCAAGGAGGAACCACTGAGCATGGCAGGCACCGAATCGGAGCCCACAGGCGCACGCGACGCCTCGCTGCCGGCGCGCGCGAAGATCGCGGTGACCGCCGGCAAGGTGGCCGCCGCCGTCTCCCGCAAGGCCGGGCGCGGCAGCGGCTCGGTGATCGGCGGCAAGGTCGCCCTGAGGCTCGACCCCGATCTGCTCGCCACCCTCGCCGAGAACCTCGACGTGGTGCTGGTCAGCGCCACCAACGGCAAGACCACGACCACCCGCCTGATCGCCGAGGCGCTGCGCGCCGCCGGCCCGGTGGTCTCCAACGCGCTGGGCGCCAACATGCCGGCCGGCATCACCTCCGCCCTGGCCGGCGGCTCGGAGGCCCGCTTCGGCGTCATCGAGGTCGACGAGAAGTACCTGGCGATGGTGGCCCGGGACACCCGCCCCAAGGCGATCGCCCTGCTCAACCTCTCGCGCGACCAGCTGGACCGCGCCGCCGAGACCCGCATGATGGCGGAGAAGTGGCGCGAGGGCCTCCAGGACACCGAGGCCGTGGTGATCGCCAACGCCGACGACCCGCTGGTGACCTGGGCCGCGTCCTCCTGCAAGAAGGTGGTCTGGGTGGCCGCCGGACAGGCGTGGAAGGAGGACGCCTGGTCCTGCCCCGCCTGCGGCGGCGTGATGCAGCGCCCCGGCGACGACTGGTTCTGCCAGGAGTGCGGCTTCAGGCGCCCCAACCCGCACTGGGCCCTGCAGGGCACCCACGTGATCGACCCGCAGCGCGGCGCCTGGCCGATCCAGCTCCAGCTGCCCGGCCGGGCCAACCTGGCCAACGCCACCAGCTCGGCCGCCGTCGCCGCCGTGTTCGGCGTCTCCCCGCAGGTCGCGCTGGAGCGGATGCGCTCGGTCACCGCGGTGGCCGGCCGCTACGACGTCGTCCAGTACCAGGGCCGCGACATCCGGCTGCTGCTGGCCAAGAACCCGGCCGGCTGGCTGGAGACCTTCTCGCTGATCGACGGCCCGCCGACCCCGGTGGTGCTCTCGGTCAACGCGCTCGACGCCGACGGCACCGACACCTCCTGGCTGTGGGACGTGGACTACGAGCGGCTCGCCGGGCACCCGGTGTTCGTGCTGGGCCAGCGCAAGCTGGACCTCGCGGTGCGCCTGGAGGTCGCCGGGCTGCAGTTCCACGTGGTGGACTCGCTGGAGCAGGCGGTCCGGATGGCCCCGCCCGGCCGGATCGAGGCGATCGCCAACTACACCGCCTTCCAGCAGCTGCGGAAGGTCGTGGCCGGCTGATGCCGGACCGGCACCGAGCAGCCCCAGCAGCCCACCGCACGTACGTCATGGAAGGCCTTCGAGGATGAGTGAGAGCAGCCTGCGCGTGGTCTGGGTCTACCCCGACCTGCTCAGCACCTACGGCGACCGGGGCAACGCCCTGGTCGTGGAGCGCCGGGCCCGTCAGCGCCATCTCAACGTGACCCGGATCGACGTCCGCTCCGACCAGGCGGTGCCCACCAGCGGCGACATCTACCTGATCGGCGGCGGCGAGGACCGTCCGCAGCGGCTCGCCGCCGAGCGGCTGCGCAACGACTCCGGCCTGGTGCGGGCGTCGGAGAACGGCGCGATCATCTTCGCGGTCTGCGCGGGCTACCAGATCCTCGGCCACGAGTTCGTCAACGACCTCGGCCAGCGCGAGCCGGGCCTCGGCCTGCTGGACGTGTGGACCACCCGCGGCGAGGGCGAGCGCTGCGTCGGCGACGTGCTGGCCGACGTGGACCCGCACCTCGGCCTGCCGCAGCTGACCGGCTTCGAGAACCACCAGGGCGTGACCCACCTCGGCCAGGGCGTCAGCCCGCTCGCCCGGGTCACCGCCGGCCGGGGCAACGGCACCGGCGACGGCACCGAGGGCGCCTGGCGGGACACCGTCTTCGGCACCTACCTGCACGGCCCGGTGATGGCGCGCAACCCCGCCGTCGCGGACATGCTGATCAAGCTGGCGCTGGACGTGAACGCCCTGCCGCCGGCCGACACCACCTGGTACGACGCGCTGCGCGCGGAGCGCATCGCGGCCACGACGCGCCCCGCGTAGCACGTCCCGCGCCCGTCCGGCCGGGTGCCCGCGATGCGGTCACCCGGTCCACGGACGGCCCGGAACGTACGACAATGGGGCTGCCCCTCCCCGGGGCTGCCGGCTGCACACCCTCCTCGGCAGCAGGCTGCACTTCCACGCGGGGGCGCCGACGGCGCCGCTCCCGCGTCGGCTCCTGCCCGGCCGGACGCAGGGGCCGTATGCTCGGAATCCACGGCCGGTTTCGGACGTTCTGTCCGGATCGGCCGGTCCTTCACCCGGCGGCCATCTCCGCGCCACTCCGGCGCGGGAAGGGCTCGCTACGGTGGCGGTCCGTCGTCCCAGCCTGTAGTCCGGCCGTTCCTCGGTTCTGCTCGGGAGTTGCAAAGCAATGCGTATTGGAGTGCTGACCAGCGGCGGTGACTGCCCCGGCCTGAACGCGGTGATCCGCTCCGTGGTCCACCGGGGGGTGGTCGACCACGGCGACGAGATCATCGGGTTCGAGGACGGCTGGCGCGGTTTCCTGGAGGGGCACCACCGGCCCCTGACCCTCGACTCGGTGAGCGGCATCCTCGCCCAGGGCGGCACGATCCTCGGTTCCTCCCGGGTGCAGCCCAGCCACCTGCGCGACGGCGTCGAGCGCGCCAAGCAGTACTGCGCGGACCTCGGCCTGGACGCGGTGATCCCGATCGGCGGCGAGGGCACCCTGAAGGCCGCCAAGCTGATGAGCGACGCGGGCCTGCCGATCGTCGGCGTGCCGAAGACCATCGACAACGACATCGCCTGCACCGACGTCACCTTCGGCTTCGACACCGCCGTGTCGGTCGCCACCGAGGCGCTGGACCGGCTGAAGACCACCGCCGAGTCGCACCAGCGGGTCATGGTCGTCGAGGTCATGGGCCGGCACACCGGCTGGATCGCCCTGAACGCGGGCATGGCGGCCGGCGCGCACGCGATCGTCGTCCCGGAGCGCCCGTTCCACATCGAGAAGCTCACCGCCGTCGTCCGCGAGCGCTTCGACCGGCAGAAGAAGTTCGCCATCGTGGTCTGCGCCGAGGGCGCCAAGCCCGAGCCCGGCACCATGCACTGGGAGGAGGGCACCAAGGACATCTACGGCCACGAGCGGTTCACCGGCATCGCCACCCAGCTCTCCCGCGAGCTGGAGCACCGGCTCGGCAAGGAGGCCCGCCCGGTGATCCTCGGTCACACCCAGCGCGGCGGCACCCCGACCGCCTACGACCGGGTGCTCGCCACCCGGTTCGGCTGGCACGCCGTGGAGGCCGTCCACAAGGGCGCCTTCGGGCACATCACCGCGCTGCAGGGCACCAGCATCAACCTGGTGCCGCTGGGCGAGGCCGTGGCCGAGCTGAAGACCGTGCCGGCCGACCGGTACCTGGAGGCCGAGACGGTCATCTGACCGCCCGCCCCGTACGGCCCCGGCCCCCGAGCGCGCGAGCGCCGGGGGCCGGGGCCGTTCCCGGCCGAGCCCCCCCGGGGGGCGTCGGAACGACGCGAGCCAGTGCGCGCATTCCGGCGGCGCTTTGGGTAGCGTGACGGGGATGGAGATCCTCGCCTACGGCGTCCAAGCAGACGAACAGCCGCTCCTGGAGAAGGCCTTCGCCGGCCGGCACTCCCTGCGGACCCTGGCCGTGTTCCTCGATCGCGACACCGCGCCGCTCGCCGCCGGCCACCCGGCCGTCAGCAGCAGCGTCAACGACGTCCTGGACGCCGGGACCCTGGCCGTCCTCGCCGCCGGCGGGACGAAGCTGATCGCCCAGCGCTCCACCGGCTTCAACAACATCGACCTGGAGGCCGCCGCCGGGCTCGGCCTCACCATCGCCCGGGTCTCCCACTACAGCCCCTACGCCGTCGCCGAACACGCCTGGGCGCTCGCCCTGGCCGTCAACCGGCGCCTCACCCGCGCCGCCAACCGTTCCCGGGAGTTCGACTTCCGCCTCGACGGCCTGCTCGGCCGCGACATCCACGGCATGACGGTCGGCGTCATCGGCACCGGCAAGATCGGCGAATGCTTCGCCCGGATCGCGGCCGGATTCGGCACCGAGCTCCTCGGCTGGGACATCGCCCCCAACCCCGCCTGCCTCGACCTCGGCATGACCTACACCGAACTGCCCGAACTCCTCTCCCGCGCCGACCTGATCAGCCTCCACGTCCCGCTGCTCCCGGCCACCCACCACCTCATCGACGCCGCCGCCCTGGCCCGGATGAAGGACGACGCGATCCTGGTCAACTCCAGCCGCGGCGGGCTCGTCGACAGCGCCGCCCTGGTCGAGACCCTGCGTGCCGGACGCCTCTCCGGCGTCGGCCTCGACGTCTACGAGGAGGAGACCGGCGTCTTCTTCACCGACCGCTCCATCCACGGCATCACCGACGACACCCTCGCCCGCCTCGTCACCTTCCCGCAGGTCCTGGTCACCAGCCACCAGGCCTACTTCACCCACACCGCCGTCGGCCAGATCATCGACGCCACCGCCCGCAACATCGACGACTTCGCCGCCGGGCGCACCAACGAGAACACGCTCGTCCCGAAGGCCTGAGCGCACCCCGGCGGATTCCCGGGACTCCGGATCACCGGAGGAGCCCTCTCCCGGGAAGCCCGCCGGGGCGCGCGCGTTCCGCGGCCCGGGGCGTCAGCCGACGCCCGGCAGGGTGACGACCAGTCCGGCGTAGGAGAGCCCCGCGCCGTAGCCGAGCAGCAGCGCGGTGTCCCCGGCCTCGGCCTCGCCCGAGGCCAGCAGCTGGTCCATGGCGAGCGGGACGGACGCCCCCGAGGTGTTCCCGGACCGGGCGACGTCCCGGGCCACGGCCACCGTCCCGGGCAGCCCGATGCGGGCCGCGATGGCGTCGATGATGCGCACGTTGGCCTGGTGCGGGACGAAGGCGTCCAGGTCCTCGACCGTGAGGCCGGAGGCGGCGAGCGCCCGCCGCCCCACCTCCGGCATCTCGGTCACGGCCCAGCGGAAGACGCTCTGGCCCTCCTGGACCATGTGGGGGAACGCGCCGCCGGAGGAGCCCCCGGAGGAGTCCTCGGACGGGTTCCCGGACGCCTTCCCGACGGCGTCCCTGAGCGCGGTCCACGGTCTGGTCTGGGTGATCAGGGCGGCCTGGGAGCCGTCCGCGCCCCACACCACCGGGCCGATGCCGGGCTCCGCGGCGGGGCCGACGACCACGGCGCCCGCGCCGTCGCCGAAGATGAAGGCGGTCGAGCGGTCCCGCGGGCTGATCAGGTCGGTCATCCGCTCCACCCCGACCACCAGGACGTGGGCGCCCCTGCTGCGGACGGCGTCCGCGGCGACCGCCACGCCGTGGACGAAACCCGCGCAGCCCGCCGACAGGTCGAACGCGGCGGCCCGCCGGGCGCCCAGGCGGTGGGCGATCGACGCCGCGGCCGAGGGCGTCTGCAGCATGTGGGTGAAGGTGGCGGCGATGACGCAGTCGATCCGCGCCGGATCGATCCCCGCCGCCGCGACCGCCTTGCTCGCCGCCGCCTCCCCCATCATCTCCAGGGTCTCGTCGTCGTCGGCCCAGTGCCGGGTGACGATGCCCGTCCGGCGCCGGATCCAGGCGTCCGAGGAGTCGATGAACCGGCACGCCTCCTCGTTGTCGACCACCCTGCGGGGCCGGTAGGTCCCGAGTCCCAGAATGCCCGCGTTCCCCTCCGCCGCCGGCGCGCAAATCCTCGCACCCATCGTCAGACCTTCCGCCACGCCGGCGTCCAGGAACCGTCGGTCACCTCGTAGTCGCCGAAGAGCGTCGGCGCCTCGGCCCGCATGAGCTCGCCGACCCGGTGGAAGACGAGCCGGATCTCCTCCTCCGCCTCGGGGGCCGTCCGGGACTCGATGACGTGGCGCAGCGTCCGGACGTTCGCCGTCCAGACCAGGCTGGTGCCGACACCCTCGGGGGCGAAGCGCCGCATGAAGGAGGTCCGGTGCTTCTTCTCGGCGAACGGGACGCCCTCGCGGTCGAGGCCGAAGTGCCGGGCCATCCAGAGCTGGAGCTCCTCCAGTTCCCGCAGGGCCCTCCCGGTCCGTTCCATGAGCTCCGGGTCGTCCTTGGCCCAGTCGGGGAACCAGAACGGCAGTTCGTCCAGCCGCAGGAAGCGCAGCGACTCCTGGGAGACGGCCGTGCCCGCGCGGTGGCGGACGAGCTCATGGGTGAGCACCCGGCTGACGTTCTTCAGCACGAAGGTGAAGTTGGCGTGCTCCAGCACCGATCCGTGCGCGCCGGCCAGCACGTTGCGCAGGTAGGCGGCCTGGTCCGTGCGCACCCGGGTGACGTTGGGGTTGAGCCCCGGTTCCCAGGACCGGTAGCACATCCGGCCCGCGATCTCGGCCAGGGTCTCGGCGTCGTTCGGCGGGTTGTCGAGGGCACCCTGGTCGAACCTGGCCAGCCACTGTTCGCCCCCGATCTCCCGCAGGTAGGCGGTGACCTCCCGCAGGTCGAGGGACGGACGCGCGATCACGGTGATCTCGGGTTCAACGAGTTTCATGGTGTCCTTCCCGGTGCGGGTGGGGGTCGGCGACGTCCAGGCGGGCCGGGGCCCGGAAGGAGACCAGCGGCAGGAACGGCGGCGGTTCCGGGGTGGCCGGCCGCAGTCCGGGGAACCGCTCGGCGCACATGCTCAGGAACACCCGGCCCTCGACGCGCGCGAGTTCGGCGCCCGGGCAGCGGTGCCGGCCGAGCCCGAAGCCGAGGTGCTGGTGACCGGCGTCCCGCATCGGGCAGAGCCGCTCCGGGTCCGGGTGGGCCTCGGGGTCGTTCCCGGCGCTCGTCAGCATGAGGAGCAGTTCCGCCCCGGCCGGCAGGTCGACCCCGCCGAGCCGGGTCTCCCGGCTGGTGACCCGCCGCCAGGCCGTCAGCGAGGGCTCGCGGCGGAGGATCTCCTCCAGCCACCGCCCGGCGGCCGTGGGGTCGCCGGCCAGCTCCGGCCAGTGGACCCCGCTCTCCAGGGCCCGGTGGGCCGCGGTGGTGATCATCTGGGTGGTCGTCACGTGTCCGGCGACCAGCAGGTTGGAGCAGACCGCGACGGCCACCTCGCGGCTCAGCGGGGCGCCGTCGGGGGTCCGCTGCCGGGCCAGCGCGGCGAGCAGGGAGTCCTCGGGGGCGTCGCGGATCTCGGCCAGCTCGCAGAGCCAGGTGTAGAAGGCGGCCACCCGGTGGGCGAGTTCCCGCTGCCGGTCCTTCTCGGTGCGTCCCCAGAACAGCGTGATGAACGCGTCGGTCCAGTCGGCGACGGTGTGCACGTCGGCCCGGGCCGTGCCGGTCAGGCCCAGGAGGTGCAGCATGACCCGGACCGGGACGGTCCGGGCCGCGCCGCGGGCCAGGTCGTGGCGGCCGGTGGTGCGCAGGTCGGCGGCCATGACGTCGAGTTCCTCGGCCGTGATCCGCTCGATCTCCGGTGTGGCGAGGCGGACCCGCTGGGCGCTGAGGAGCTTCAGGACGATCGCGCGCAGCGCCGGGTGGCTGTCCCCGCTGTTGTTGAACAGTGCCGGGGGCAGGGTCTTGAAGCCCACCCGGTCCAGGATCCGCAGCGCGGGGAGCCGCAGCGGGACGACGGAGCGCAGGGTGTTGTCGTTGCGGTAGGTGACGGTGTCCAGGAGGACCCGCCGCACGTCCTCGTCCCGGCTCACCAGCCACAGCTTGGTCGCCGGGTCGTGGTGCACGGGGGCGGTGTCCCGCAGCCGTGCGAGGACGGGGAACGGGTCGGCGGCGAACTCCGCCGCGAACAGGTCGACTTCGGGCGCCGCCGTGCGCACGAGGGCGGGGGCGCCGGCCTCGGCAGTCACGTCAGCCGCTCCGCCCGGCCCTGGTCGGGGGAGCCGACCAGGGGGAGGCTGCCGTCGGCGACCATGGCGCCCAGGAGCTGGCGGCGGACCTTCCAGGTCGAGGTCATCGGCAGGGCGTTCCACGGGCTGTGCAGCGGTTCGGCCATGCCGGGCAGTCCGGCGACCGCGCGCTGCCACGCCGCGGTGCCGAGCGGCTGGTCGCCGTGGGTCGCCACCACCGGGACGGGGTTGCCGTCCTTGCCCTCGACCAGGACGACCTCGGTCAGCTGCGGCAGCCGCTCCATGAGCACGTCCTCCACCTGGAGGCTGCTGGTCACGCCGTCGATGTGGTCGATCTCCCGGTCGAGGAGGTGCACGCACCCCCACTTGCTGCGGTAGCCGAGGTCGCCCATCCGCCACCAGCCGCCGGCGAACCGCTCCGCGAACTGCTCCGCGCCGCCGATGATGCCCACCGAGTGGCCGTGCGTGCGCACCAGGATGGGGCCGACCTTCTCCGGGCCGGAGGCGTCGGCCAGCGGCTCCCCGATCCTGACCTCGGTGACGCCCTTGAAGGGGAAGCCGAGGCAGCGGCCGTCCGCCGTCCTGGCCAGCCGGCGGGTGTAGGGCCGGAGACAGACCGGCCCGGTCTCGGACTGTCCGTAGCCCTGCACGTAGACCGGCATCCTGCGCCGGCTGGCGCCGAGCAGGATGCGGATGGTGCGCGGGTGCATGGCGTCGAAGGTGTTGATGAAGTAGCGGACGTTGGCCAGCGGGCCGCGCGGGTCGTCGGCCAGCGCCTCCCACTGGATGAGGATGTTGGGGTGGGCCTCCAGCAGCCCGGGGCGGGTCTCGCTCAGCAGGTCGGCGGCCTTGCGCGGGTCCGGGTCGGTCAGCACGACGGTGTGCTGGCCCCGGGAGATGACGATGTACAGCAGCGGCCATATCCGGGCGTGCACCAGCGAGACGCAGATGGCCCGGGCCTCCCGGGCGCGCATGATCTTCGCGGTCCGCAGCTGCGGCTTCAGGTGCCACCACAGGCTGCGCGCGGACTGGAGGACGAGCTTGGGCAGCCCGGTGGTGCCCGAGGTGTGCGTGGCCAGGCACGGCGCGTCGGGCTCGGTGCGCACCGCGGCGCGGCGCGGGGCTCCGGCGTGCCGGTCCAGGCTCTCGTGGCCGTCGGCCTCGCCGGTGAGCAGCAGCACCCTGCTGGTGGTGGCGGCGACGTCGACCCCGTCGAGCGCGCCGCGCAGGGTCGCCGGGTCGGTGAGCAGCACCGCCGGTTCGTCGGTCTTCGTCAGGAGCTGCGCGACGATGTCGCCGTCGAGCTTCGGGGACAGCAGGAGCGGGACGGCGCCGAGCCGGCTGAGCGCACAGGCCGCCAGGACGAGGTCGAAGGTGTTCGACGCGAAGAGGAACACCCGCTCGCCCGCGCCGACCTCGGCGGCGGCCAGCCGGGCGGCTATCTCCTCGACGTGGTCGGCGAGCTGACGGAACGTCACGCTGGTACCCGAGGCGGGGAAGAGCGCGAGCCGGTGGTCGAGGGTCATGCGGCTGTTCGGGTGCTGGGACGCCCCCATGGCGAACAGGTCACCGATGTAGAGTGCCTCGTTCTGTGCTGCGGACATGCGGCGTTCTCCTCCGTGGTTCGCTGGTGGGTCGATTGACGTGCGGTGGCGCGCCGGTCAGCTCCTCGCTCCCTCCGGGGCGGCCGGCCTCCTCGGGACGACCACCTGGACGGCCTGGGCGGTGCACACCGTCGCTCCCGCTTCGGTGGTGAACACCGTGTCCACCCACACCCGGCGCCGGTCCGCCCGGACGACCGCCGCCTCGGTGTGCACGCGCCCGCCGGTCAGCGGGAGCAGGAAGCGCATGGACAGCTCGCGGGTCGCGAGCCACTGGTCGTCCTCCAGGACGGTGTACATGCACACCCCGGCGAAGCTGTCGGCCACGGCGGCCAGGTATCCGCCGAACACCCCGCCGGGACCGACGACGACCGGGTCGACCTCCCAGCTGCCCCACACCCGGCGGTCCTTCCAGCCCTCGATGCGCGGCAGGCGCAGGGCGTCCATCACGGCCGGAGGACTGGCCGTGCCGGCCACGATCCTGTCCAGGAGCTGGTGGTACCCGTGCATCAGACGTCCTTGCGGTCAGGGGCGGACGACCGCCCAGGTCAGTACGGACCGGCCGGAGCGGAGCAGGCCGGTCTCCAGCAGCACTCCCGCGACGAGAACGGTGGCCGCGGGTCCGGGAAGGTCCCCGCAGGCCTCCGGGCGCAGTTCGATCTGCTGGAAGCCGCTGATCGCGACGCCCCGGGAGCAGACGGCCTTGTAGATCGATTCCTTCAGGGAGAACAGGGTGCCGAGCCGGGCGACGGGGTCGGGGCCGGGCTCCAGCCAGGCCCGTTCCCGCTCCGTGCAGACGAGCCGGGCCGCCCGCAGCGGGAGCGCGTCCAGCAGTTCGAGGTCGACCCCGACCGCCCGGGCCAGCGAGCGCGGGGCGGCCAGGCAGACCCCCACGCCCTCGCGGTGGCTGATCGATCCGGCGACGCCGTCCGGGAACAGCGGCAGCCGGCCCTCGGCCAGCACCGGACCGGGCACGCCCAGACCGGCCAGGCACCGGGCGGCCGCCGCGCGGCCGAGGCGGAAGTCCGCGTGCCGGGTGGCGGGCAGCCGCCGGAGCAGGTCCTCCTCCGCCGGGTGGGGTGCCGGGGTCCGGTCCGCCCCGGCGTGGGCGAAGGCCAGCGCCGTCCCGGCGGGCGGACCGCCGTGGCGGGCGACGGCCGACTCCAGGGCGGACACCGCTCCCGGGGCGGACGCCGCGTCCGGCGCCGACACCGCCGGGGCCTGCTCCGTCAGCGGGGTGTCAGCCTCCACTGCCGGTGGTGGCGTCCGCCGGCCCGGCCGTCCGCAGCAGGTCGTCGATGGCGGCGATCGTGGTCACCGACGTGATCTCCTCGTCGTCGAGGGCCCGCCGGATCTCCTCCTCCAGGTGCATCACCACCAGGACCATCTCCCCCGAGTTCAACCCGGACTCGCGCAGGTCGTCACCGTCGGCGATGTCGTCGAGGATCGCCGGCGCCGCCATGCTCCGGGCGAGCAGCTCACGGGCGTTCATCATGCCTTCTCCTTCAGTGGGTTGACCAGGAGCACGTTGCGGACCGCGACCGGGGTCCCGTCGTGGGTGTGGCGCACGGTCTCCCGGTCGGCGGGACAGTCGCACGGGACGAGCCGGTTGGGCACCGAGCCGAGGCAGAACTCGACGAACTCCTCGCCCGCGCCCTGGCGCAGCCCGAGGAGGGCGAAGACCGGGTCGATGACCTTCCACTCGCCGTCCTCGTGGACCTCCGCCCAGGAGTGGTCGCTCCCGAGCAGGCCCATGAGGTAGCCCTTGCGGGTGCGGGCCCGCAGGCCGGCCGCGGTGAGGACGTCCCGCAGGTGCAGGCTGACGCTGATGCAGTTCGCGGTGCCGTTGGCGCGGGCCGCCGCCGGGTCGTTGCGCATGGCCACCGGCATGTCCTGGTAGCGCATCCGCCCGCTGCGCATCTCCTCCAGCGACGCGTGGAACGCCTCGCGGACCAGCGGGTCGCGGACCCGCCGGACGCTGCCGACCGTTCGCACGGTCGCCGCGAACCCGGCCGCGGGCGGGCGGCCCTCGACGCTCGCGCCGCGGACTTCCAGCTCGGTGCCCTTCGCGGTGCGCTCGTCGCGGGCCTCGCCGCCGAACTCGGCGCTGGCCAGGCGGGCGAATTCCCACGCCCCGCCGCAGTCGTCGGACTCGACGCAGGCCGCGAGGTTGCGCATCGCCCAGGAGCGCGGGTTGACCCACTCGCCGGGCGGCGAGGCGGCGAAGCGGAACAGGTAGCGCTGCACCAGTTCCATGAAGGAGCCGCCGGAGCCGGAGGCGGCCGCCACATTGCGGATGTCGCTGTCCTCGAAGCGCGCCCGGTCGCCGTCGCCGCGCGAGCGCAGGCCCTCCCGCACCAGCAGGTCGAGGACCTCGCCGGGGCAGCGCATGACCGTCAGGGCGGCCTCGCGGTCCATGTCGAACCGTGCGTACGCGTCCGGTGTGGGTACGATCTGTCGCAGCGCGCTGACCCAGCCGGCGGCCTCCGGCGCCGCGGCGGTGAGCGGGCCGGTCGCCGGGGTCATCTGCCGGACTCCCGCGCGGCGGGCTCGGCGGGCTGCACCTGCTCCGTCAACGCGCCGATCAGGTCGTCGACGGTCTCGATCGAGAACAGCGCGTCGTCGTCGAGGCTGACGCCGTGCACCTGCTCCAGCGTGTTGACGATGCGCAGCAGCTTCACGGACTCCATGCCGGGCAGCAGGGACAGCTCGGCGTCCCCCGGCAGTGCGGTGGCGTCGATGTCCAGCTCCGCGGTGAGGGCCGCGATCACGGAGGACACGATGCTGTCGGACGCGGTCTCCCTCATCCGGAGACTCCCTTCGGGGTGTGGGGGTGGTGAAACGTTCATGCGGCACCGGCCGGGTCCGCGGCGCCGCGCCCGTCGCCGAGTTCGTCCAGCAGCGACCGGAGCTTGCCGCGCTGCACCTTGCCGCTGCTGGTCTGCGGCAGGAACCTGGTCGGGGCGAGGTGCACCGTGACCGCGCTCAGGCCCATCCGGGCCCGCAGCTGCCGGTGGCAGGCGGCGATCAGCGCGGCGCGTTCGTCCTCGCCGGTCAGGGCGGTCTCCACGACGAGCGCCATGTGGTCCTCCGCCGCGATGGCGGCGCACGCCTTGCGGGCCACCCCGGGGAGGTCGCGGACGACGGCCTCGGCGTCCTCCGCGTAGTAGTTGACGCCCCGGACGATGATCATGTCCTTCCGGCGGCCGAAGATGTACAGCTCGCCGTCGGCGATCACGCCCATGTCCCCGGTCCGGTGCCAGCCGTCCGGCGAGCGCTCGTCCCCGGCCGGCCGGCGGTAGTAGCCGCTCATCACCGACGGCCCGGAGATCTCGATCTCGCCCGGGTGCCCCTCCGGGACCGGGGCCCCGTCGGCGCAGACGCGTACCGCGATGTCCGGGACGGGGGTGCCCACGCTCACCAGCGCACGGGCGTTCGGCGCGCCCTCGGTGCTGAGCGCGAAGCGCCCGTCAGCCAGGGCCTCGCGGTCGACCCAGCGCAACCGGGGCTCCAGCTCGGCGGAGGAGAACGTCACCGTGAGGGTGGCCTCGGCCATGCCGTAGACCGGGCACATGGTCTGCGGCCGGAAGCCCCAGCTCCCGAAGGTCTTCTGGAACTCCTCGATGGAGCGGGCGTTGACCTGCTCGGCGCCGTTGCACCAGACCCGCCACGCGGACAGGTCGGCCGGCTCCGGCTGCGGCTCCTCGGCGCGCACCGCACTGACCAGCGCGTCCACGAAGAAGTTCGGCGCCGCGGTGTGGGTGCAGCCCTCGGCGGCGAAGCGGCGGAGCCAGTCGAGCGGGCGCTTGACGCCGCCGCGGGGCCGCCAGAGCACGGCGTCGCAGCCGGTCCCCAGCGCCGTCAGCAGGCAGAAGATCCCCATGTCGTGGAAGAGCGGTACCCACAGGCCCCAGGTGTCGTCGCCGGTCGAGCCCGAGGCGCTCGCCAGCGCGTGCACCGCGGTCACGATGTTGCCGTGGGTCACCGGCACGCCCTTGGGGCTGGCGGTGCTGCCGGAGGTGTACTGGATGTAGGCCAGCTGCTCCGGGTCGGCCGGCGCCGCGGGCACCCGGCCCGCGTCGCCGGCCGGCAGCGCGTCCGCCGACAGCACCGTGACGCCGGGGATCGCGCGTTCCAGCGCGCCGCGCACCCGCTTCAGCTCCGGATCGACGACCAGGACACCGGCCCCGGAGTCGGCGAGGATGCCGGCCACGTGCTGGACGTAGCCGTCCACGCCCCCGTACCCGAACGGCAGGGCGATCGACAGCGGCACCGCCCCGAGGTACTGGGCCCCGAAGAGCAGCCGCAGGAAGCCGCTGCCGTTGTGCATGACGAAGGCGACCCGGTCCCCCGGGGCGATGCCCAGGGAGGCCAGCCCGGCCGCGGTGACGCGGGACTCCGCGAGCAGGTCGGCGAGGAGGACCCTGCGGTCCTCCTCGACCAGGGTGAGGGTGGACGATCCACCCCGGCTTTCCAGCAGTTGGAGCAGCGTTGCGGTCATTGCCGTTGTCCCTTCCACCTGTCTGGGGGGCTCACTGCTACTTGTCGGCACCCGCCGGCCTGGGCAGGAACCGGACGCCGAGCGCCACCGCGGCCGCGGCCCCGGCCAGGACGAGCACGCTCACCCCGTAGGCCATGCGGTAACCGTGGTGGTCCGCGTCGGCGAGCGCCTCCCTCGCCTCGGGACCGGGTGCGGCCAGGGCCTCCCGGCAGGCCGCGGACTCGGCGGCCGCGGCGGGGTCGCCCTCGCCCTGGGCGATCACGCACTCCCGCAGGCTCGCGGCGACGCTCGCGCTGGTGGTCGCGGGCAGGTGGTCCGCGGAGTTCCGGGCCGAGGAGCCCAGGGTTCCGAAGAACACCACCCCGATCAGGGCGACGCCCAGGACCGCGCCGACCTGCTGACCGGTGCTCAGGGTCCCGGAGGCGGACCCGGCATCCGAACTGCGGATCGAACCGAGGACCAGTCCGAGCAGCGGGGCGAGCGCGAGACCGAGGCCGAAGCCCGCGACGACGAACGAGGGGATGAAGTACCAGCCCTTGAGTCCGTTGCCGGCCAGCAGCGTCGTCAGGCCGACGGCGAGCACACCGAGGGACCACACCAGGGCGCCCACGGTGACGGAGACCCGGCCGCTCCTGCGGCGTGCGAACGGGGTCGAGGAATAGTAGCCGACGAGGGAGCCGACCGCGAAGGGGGCCATCACCGCGGCCACCGTCAACGCGCTGTACCCGTAGGCGAACTGGAGCAGCAGCGACTGGTAGAGGAAGAAGGAGGTGATGCCCGAGTAGGCGAGCATGTACATCAGCAGACCGACGGTGAACGCCCGGTCGCGCCACAGCGACGGGGGGATCAGCGCCGACTGCGTCCGGCGGTGGACCCTGGCGCAGCGCAGCGCGAACGCCGCGAACAGCGGGACGGAGACGACCATCAGCGCGAAGCTCCACCACGGCCAGTCGCGCTCGTGGCCCTCGATCAGCGGGAAGCACAGGCAGGCGAGGGCCGTGACGATGAGGAGCACCGCCGGCAGGTCGAGCTTGCGGGCCTGTTCCGAACGGGACTCGGGCAGGTAGAGCAGTGCGGCGACGAGCGCGACGATCCCGATCGGAAGGTTCACCAGGAAGGCCGGCCGCCAGCTGCTGCCGAACAGGTCGAGCTGGATGAGCACGCCGGAGAGCATCGGGCCCACGATGGTGGCGGCGCTGACGACCATGCCCAGCGCGGCGAACGCCTTGGGGCGGCGCTCCGGCGGCACCACGACCTGGATGACGGTGAGGGTCTGGGGGTACATCAGGGCGGCGGTGAGCCCCTGCAGCGCCCGGGAGGCGATCAGCATGGACGGGCTCTGCGCGAGTCCGCAGGCGGCCGAGGTCAGGATGAACCCCGCCAGGCCGATCACGAACAGCCGTTTGCGTCCGTAGAGGTCACCTAACCGGCCGCCGGTGATCAGCAGGACCGCGTAGGTGAGCTGGTAGATGGCGACGACCCACTGCACCTGGGAGAAGCTCGCGTTCAGCTCGCTCTGGAGGACCGGGGCCGCGACGTTGACCACGGAGGAGTCGGCAAGCACGAGGAACGCCGCAACCAGGACGATGGCGACGGAGAGACCCGGCGGTCGCGACCGGGCCACCCCCGTCTGCGCCGGCGCGAGCATGCTGTCGGTCAAGACTCCCCCTCGGTGGTCTTTCTCGGTGGCCTTCACGGCCTGAACAGGTGTGCCGGTCCGCTGCGCAGCGACGCCCGGCACCCGCGTCACGGCACCCCGATGCCCCCCTTCCGCACGGTGCGGAGAGAGGGGACGCCGGGGGAAAGAGGTGGCGACCGAGGACTCAGAGGGCCTGGAGCCACTCCCGGGTGACGCCCAGGACCTTGGGGGCACCACTGTCGAGGCTCTCGATCAAGTGCGCGATCGTGCGTGCGGCCAGGGCCTTCCGCATGGCCATCTCGGCCTTGGACATCTCGATCTGAACGATGCACGGAAGCCGGCCGCTGGTCATGCCCAGCTGGGCGCCGACCCCGTTGTCGCGGATCCCGGTGCACTGGAACAGGTCGGCCGGCCCTTCGACGGCGACCACGATGTCCATCAGGGAGATCTCACCCGCCGCACGGGCGAGCGAGAAGCCACCCTGCACCCCTGGAGTAGAGCGCAGGATACCGGCCCGCACCAGCGACTGGAGCTGCTTGGCGAGGTAGGCCTTCGGCAGACCGTGGAACTCCGCCAACGCACCGGCCTGGACGGGGGCTCCGGCAGGGGCGCACGCCAACGTGATGCAGGCATGAACCATCCACTCGACGCCCGCTCCCATCTTCATGACATCGAGGATAGCGGATGTCTTGGTTCAGACAAGCGGCGTTCCGCCCGGCCGGATCCGGCGCTTCTGCACCCTTTGCCCGCCTTGCCGGGTTCGACCCCTTCATGTACATGTCGGGACATTGCGGCTCGAATATCCATAATGGCAAATTCATGCGCGGTGAACCTCTTCAATTTGTTCGTTGACGCGGCGAAATCCAGCCCGTACTGTCACTCGGAGCCCTGCCGTGCAGGGTCTCCTGATGCATGACCGGAAAAATCGGGCGCCGGCCGGTGCCGCTGGAGTGGCATCGGCCGGGCGACGGGATTTCCGATTTCCGGTCGGTCGCGAGCGCATTCCGGTATTCCGCAGGAGAATCGACGGGGGTTCCACTTTCCATGTCCAGCGATCACACCGTGTCCGGTCCCCGCGCCTACACGCCGTTGACGGAGCAGGACCGCCGGGCCCGGGCCGCGGAGAGCGGCGGGGAGCCGGTGCTCGACTTCAGCATCGGCCGGGTCAACGAGAACAGCACGCCCTACATCGACTACCACAGCGTCGACACGCTCCTGAGCCTCCAGCACCCCCGGACCGACGAGCCCGCCGAGCTGACCTTCTACATCGTGGGCCAGGTCCAGGAGCTGCTGTTCAAGCTGATGTTCACCGAGGTCAACCGCGTCCGGGACCTGCTCTTCGAGGACGACCTCACCGAGGCGATGCGCTTCCTGCGCCGGGTGGCGTCGGTCGAGCGCACGCTCACCGCCTGCTGGGAGCCGGTCAGCACGCTGACGCCGGCCGAGTTCCTCGGGTTCCGCGACGCGCTGGGCGCCGCCTCCGGGTTCCAGTCGTACATGTACCGGCAGCTGGAGTTCTCCCTCGGGAACAAGGACCCGCGAATGGCCGAGGCGTACCACGCCGTCCCGTGGCTGCACGAGCAGGTGTCGAAGGTCCTGCGGGCGCCCAGCCTCTACGACGCGGTCCTCTCCGTCCTGCACCGCCGCGGTCTCATTCCCCGGAAGTGCCTGAACGAGCGCTACGCCGAACCGTACGAGCCGGACGTCCTGGTGGAGGACGCCTGGGCGGCGGTCTACGGCTCTCCGCGGCAGCACCACGAACTCTATGTGTTCGCCGAGGCCCTGGCCGATCTGAATTACCACTACTCCCGCTGGCGCACGACCCATCTGCTCGCCGTCGAACGCATCATGGGCTACAAACCGGGAACCGGCGGAACGCTCGGCGTGGAATGGCTCCGCCGGGTCGCCGAACACCGTTTCTTCCCAGAATTGTGGAGCGTCCGCACCCGACTCTGAACGGAAAAGGCGCGACTTTCATGAATGTCTACGGAAAGTACGACCAGGAAGCCCTGGACATCCAGTACTCCCCCAGTTCGAAGGTCGACGACATCAAGCCCTTCCTCACCGAGTACGCCGTGCGCAGCCGGCGGACCCGGGAGGAGCTCGCGGTGCGCCGCGGGATCCCGTACGGCCCCGAGGCCTGCGAGACGCTGGACTTCTTCCCGGCCGACGGCCCCGACGCCCCGCTCCTGGTCTTCGTCCACGGCGGGTACTGGCAGGAGCTGAGCAAGGACGACTCGGCCTTCCCCGCGCCGGGGGCGGTGGCGGCCGGTGCCGCGTTCGCGGCGCTCGGCTACGGGCTCGCCCCGCACTACTCCCTGGAACAGATCGTCGGCCAGGCCCGCCGCGGCCTCGCATGGCTGGTGCGGCACGCGGACGACCTGGGCGTCGACCGCCGGCGCATCCACCTCGCCGGGCACTGCGCGGGGGCCCATCTGGTGCTGTCCGCGCTCCTGGACGACTGGCGGCCCGACGGACGGCATCCGGCCGACGTCTTCGCCGGGGCCGTCCTGATCAGCGGGGTCTACGACCTCGAACCCCTCCGGCTCACCTATGTGAACGAGCCGCTGGGACTCACGGAAGTGACGGCCCGTCGGTTGAGCCCGCTGTACCACCTGCCCGACCGGCTCCCGCCGCTCGTGGTGGCCCGCGGCGGCGCCGAGACGGACGAGTTCTGCCGGCAGCACGGCGAGGCGGTCGAGGCGCTCGGGCGGCGCTCACCCGGGATCCACGACCTCGTCGTCCACCACCGCAACCACTTCGACATCACCTTCGACCTGACCGACCCGGCAACCGCGCTGGGGGCGTCGGTCCTGCGGCCACTGCGGGCGGCCGCACCGGACACCGGAACCGCCGGAACCGCCGGACCTGCTGAACCCGCCGGACCTGCTGGACCTGCTGGACCCGCTGAACCCGCTGGATCCGCTCGGACCACGACCTGACCTTTAGGGGGCTTTCTCCTCATGAACAGCGACAACCGGATTCAGAGCGTCGTCGTGCTCGGCGGCGGCACGGCCGGCTGGATGTCCGCCGCGTACCTGGGCCGGGCTCTCGGGCAGACCGTCAAGATCACGGTGCTGGAGGCCCCTGAGGTCCCCAGGATCGGCGTCGGCGAGGCCACCATCGCCAACCTGCAGAAGGTGTTCTTCGACTTCCTCGGCCTGCGTGAGGAGGACTGGATGCCGGAATGCAACGCGAGCTTCAAGATGGGCATCCGGTTCGTCAACTGGCGCACCCCCGGCGCCGGCGAGGCCGTGGGCCGCCCGCACGCCGGCGGCAAGGACCACTTCGACCACCTCTTCGGGCTGCTGCCCGAGCACGACAACCTGCCGCTGTCCCACTACTGGACCCGCAAGCGGCTGAACGGCGAGACCGACGAGCCGTTCGACCGGGCGTGCTACGTGCAGCCGGAGATCTTCGACCGCAAGCTCTCGCCGCGCCGCCTGGACGGCACCAAGGTGGCCAGCTACGCCTGGCACTTCGACGCCAACCTGGTCGCGAAGTTCCTGCGCCGCTTCGCCACCGAGAAGCAGGGCGCCGTCCACATCGAGGACACCTACGTCAGCGCCGCGCTCGACCAGCGCGGCCACATCACCTCGATCACCACCGCGTCCGGCCGCACCCTGGAGGCCGACCTCTTCGTCGACTGCTCGGGCTTCCGCAGCCTGCTCATCAACCAGGTCATGCGCGAGCCCTTCCTGGACATGGGCGACCACCTGCTCAACGACCGCGCGGTGGCCACCCAGGTGCCGCACGACGACGAGGCCCACGGCGTGGAGCCCTTCACCTCGGCCATCGCGATGTCCTCCGGCTGGTCCTGGAAGATCCCCATGCTCGGCCGCTTCGGCACCGGCTACGTCTACTCCAGCCGGTTCGCCACCCAGGACGAGGCCACCGAGGAGTTCTGCCGGATGTGGGGCCTCGACCCCGAGACCCAGCCGCTCAACCACATCAGGTTCCGGGTCGGGCGCAACCGGCGCGCCTGGGTGAAGAACTGCGTCGGCATCGGCCTCTCCTCCTGCTTCCTGGAGCCCCTGGAGTCCACCGGCATCTACTTCGTCTACGCGGCGCTCTACCAGCTGGTCAAGAACTTCCCCGACAAGAGCTTCGACCCCGTTCTCGTCAACCGGTTCAACCGCGAAATCGAGACCATGTTCGACGACACCCGGGACTTCATCCAGGGGCACTTCAGCTTCGCCCCGCGCAATGACACGCCGTTCTGGCGAGCCTGCAAGGACCTCGAACTCGCCGAGGGCTTCAAGGAGAAGGTCGCCCTCTACAAGTCCGGTCTCGGCGTGAACCTCCCGGTGACCGACGAGAGCAACTACTACGGCAACTTCGAGGCCGAGTTCCGCAACTTCTGGAGCAACGCGAACTACTACTGCGTCTTCGCCGGTCTCGACTACCTGCCGGACCGCCCGATGCCCGCGCTGGCCCACCGGCCGGACGCCATCGCCGCCGCCGAGGCGAAGTTCGCCGACGTCCGCCGCCAGCGGGACGAGCTGGTGGCCACGCTGCCGACGACCCACGAGTTCCTGCGCCAGCTGCACGGCAAGTGACCGTAGGCGGCGGCCCGGAGCCAGCCGGGCCGCCGCCCCGCTCCGACCTCCCGGAGGTCCGCATGACATTCCGCCGCCGGCCGGCGACGGCCGCCGTGTCGAAGGCCGACGTGTCGAAGGCCGGGTCGACGGCCGGGTCGAAGGCCGACGGAGGCGTTCGGCCGTGAACGCCACCTCTGCGGCCGAGCCCGAGCCGGTGTCCCCGGAGGCCTTCCGCGGACTCATGGCGGAGTTCCCGACCGGGGTGGCCGTCGTCACGGCACGCGACGCGGACGGCCGGCCGTGGGGCATGACCTGCTCCTCGCTCTGCAGCGTCAGCACCTCACCGCCGACCCTGCTGCTCTGCCTGCGCGCCGAGAGCCCCACGCTGGCCGCCCTGCTGGAGAGCGGCGCCTTCGCCGTCAACCTGCTGCACGGCGGGGCGCGGCAGGTCGGCGAACTCTTCAGCTCGGGGGACGCGGACCGCTTCGACCGGCTGCCCTGGGCCGCCGGCGACGGCGGCCCCCACCTGTCCCGCCACACCCATGCCATCGCGGACTGCCGGGTCGACCGGACCGTGGACGGCGGAAGCCACCTGGTCGTCTTCGGGCGGGTGTTCGGCGTCACCACCACGGACGGGCACCTGCCGCTGCTCTACGGCCGCCGCCAGTACGGCAGTTGGACCGGGGCGCAGGCGGCCGCGACCCCCTCGCCCGATCGGAGAGCTCTCGGATGACCAGCCGCAGCCACGCCCAGGAGCTCGACCGGGCGGACCCGCTCGGCGGCGCGCGCAAACGCTTCGACCTGCCCCCGGGCGTCGTCTACCTGGACGGGAACTCGCTCGGCGCCGCCCCCGCGGGCGTGGCCGACGCCCTCGCCGGGATCCACCGGCAGTGGCGCGACCACCTGATCAAGGGGTGGACCGACGACGGCTGGCTGACCGCTCCCCTGCGGGTCGGCGACCGGATCGGCCGGCTGATCGGTGCCGCGCCCGGCCAGACGGTCACCGGCGACTCCACCTCCGTCCAGTGGTTCAACGCGCTGACCACGGCGGCCCGGCTCAGGCCGGACCGCCGGATCGTGCTCGCCGACACCGACGCCTTCCCCACCGACCGCTACCTCACCGACTCGGTCGCCCGGCTGCTCGGCCTGGAGGTCCGCGCGGTCCCGGCGGGACGGTTCGGCGCCGCGCTGGCCGAGCTCGGCGAGCGGGTCGCCGTGGTCGCCGCGAGCCCGGTCGACTTCCGCACCGGCGAACGCCTGGACCTCGCGGAGGTCACCGCCGCCGCCCACGCGGCCGGCGCGGTGACCGTCTGGGACCTGTGCCACGCGGCCGGCGCGCTCGACATCTCGGTGGACGCCGCCGGGGTGGACCTCGCCGTCGGCTGCTCCTACAAGTTCCTCTCCGGGGGCCCGGGCGCCCCGGCGTACGTCTACGTGGCCGAACGCCACCGCGCGGCCACCGACCAGCCGCTGACCGGCTGGCTCAGCCATGCCGCGCCCTTCGACATGGCGGCCGGCTACCGCCCGGCCGCCGACATGTCGCGGTTCCGGATCGGCGCGCCGCACATGCTGTCCCTGACGGCGCTCGACGCGGCGCTCGACGCCTTCGACGGCCTCTCCATGGCGGACGTCCAGGCGAAGAACCTCGCGCTGGGCGCGTTCTTCATCGCCTGCGCCGACGCGCACCTGGCCGGCCGGGGCTTCGACCTGGTCACCCCGCGCGAGGGGCACCGGCGCGGCAGCCAGGTCACCCTGAGCCACCCCCGGGCGGCCGCCCTGATGGACGGCCTCGCCGCCCACGGCGTCATCGGCGACGTCCGCCCCCCGGCCCTGCTGCGGTTCGGCTTCAACAGCCTCTACGTCTCCTACACGGACATCCACCGAGCGGTCATGGCGCTGCGCCTCCTGACGGAGCCCGCCGACGCCTGACGCGGACGGCCGACCGGTCCCGGCACCGTACGAGTTCATCGGAGAGATCAATGTGGTTCAGTGACATCCTCGACCGGCACTGCCAGCAGCGCGGTGACGCCCCGGCCGTCGTCGAGGGGACGAGCAGCCTCAGCTGGCGGCAGCTCAGGGCGGCCGCCCAGTCGGTGGCGGCCCACCTCCGCGACCGGGGCGTCGGGCACGGTGACCCGGTCGCCGTGCACGCGCGCAACAGGTTCGAGGTGATCGTGGCCTACTTCGCGCTGGCGCACCTGGGCGCCCCGTTCGTCCCGGTCAACCACGCCATGTCCCCGGCCGAGTTCACCGAGGTCGCCGAGCGCCTCGGGGTGCGGCACGTGATCGGCGAGCGCCGGCTGGTCGACCGCCTCGGGCTCGACGCCGCCCGCACGACCGTCTTCGAGTCGGAGGAGTTCCGGCGGGCCCTGACCACCGAGGTCCCGCTCACCGCGCCGGCCGCCTCCCCCTCCGACCCGCTGGCCTACCTGCTGACCTCGGGCACCACCGGGAAGCCGAAGGGCGTGCTGCAGACCTCCGAGGCGCTGCGGCAGATGACCCTCTCCTGGCTGGCCGAGGCACGGGTGGACGACAGCGTCCGGCTGCTCAACCTCAACTCGCTGGCGCACGGCGGCGTCACCGTGACGTTCCACTACCTCGCCGCCGGGGCGACGCTCCACCTGATGCGCGAGTTCCAGCCGCGCGCCGTGCTGCGCACCATCGCCGAGCAGGAGATCACCCACCTGTGGATGGTCCCGCAGATGCTCCGCTTCCTGATGATGACCGTGGGGCCCGACGCCGTCGTCGAGAACCGTCTGCGCGAGATCATGTTCGGCGCGTCCCCGATGAGCCAGGACCTGCTGCGCGACGCCGCGCGCGCCTTCGGCTGCGGCTTCCGCAACATCTACGGCATGACGGAGGCCGGCGGCACCTTCTGCACCTGGTCGGTGGGCCCGGGGGCGCCGGGGGCGGACCCCGTGCCGCGGGAGTCCAGCGGCCGCAGCGTGCCGGGCATCAGGGTGGAGATCCACGACGAGGACAACCGCCCGCTGCCCCTCGGCGAGATCGGCGAGGTGTGCGTGCTGGCCCCCGGGCGGATGTCGGGCTACGTCGGCGATCCCGTCGAGACCGGCCGGACCGTCGTGGACGGCTGGGTCCGCACCGGCGACCTCGGCGTGATGGACGCCCACGGCTTCGTCCACCTGAAGGACCGCATCAAGGACGTCATCAAGCGCGGCGGCCAGAACGTCTTCCCGGCCGAGGTGGAGAACGCCATCGCGGGCTTCGAGGGGGTGCGCGACACGGCGGTGATCGGCGTCCCGGACGAGGTCTGGGGCGAGGTGCCGCTGGCCTTCGTCGTCACCGAGGACCCCGCCTTCGCCGCCGCCCGGCTCCTGGCCCACCTGCACGGCCGGCTGGCCTCGTACAAGCTCCCCCGGGAGGTCGTGATCGTCCCGGAGATCCCGCGCAACGGGGCGGGGAAGATCCTCCGCCGGGTCCTCGCCGAGCAGACCGCCGAGCAGACCGCCGAGCAGACCGCGGGACAGAGCGCCGGACAGAGCGCCGGACGGAGCGCCGAGCAGAGCGCCGCGCAGGCCGGGGCGCGCCGATGACCCGCACGCCGCCCGAGGGCCGCCCGAGGCGGGTCGCCTGCATCGGGGCCGGGCCGGCCGGCCTGCTCGCCGCGACGCAGATCAAGGCGGCCCGCCCCGGCTGGAGCGTCGACGTGTACGAACGCGCGCCCGAGGGCGAGACCTACGGGTACGGCGTGGTGTTCTCGGACACCGCCGTCCGCACCATCGACTTCATCGCGCCCTCCCTCGGCCGGCTGCTGGCCGCCCAGGTCACCTGGGACGCCGTCGAGGTGCGGGCCCGTGGCCGGCGCCACCGCAGCGCCGGCCACGGCTACGTGGCCCTCTCCCGGCACCGGCTGCTCGCGGAGCTGGCGGGCCGGGCGGCCGGGGCGGGAGTCGCCCTGCACTACGGGGTCGCCGCCGACGCGGAGCTGCTGAGCGCCGAGTACGACGTGGTGGTGGCCGCCGACGGCGCGGCCAGCCGGACCCGGCGGGCCCTCGCCGGGGAGCTGGGCGCGCGGACCGGGCTGGGCCGGTCGCGGTTCGCCTGGCTCGGCACCGCGGCCGAGTTCGACGCCATGACCTTCATCTTCGAGGAGACCGCCCACGGACCGGTCGTCGCCCACGGCTACCCGCACGGGGACGGCGTGAGCACCTTCGTGGTCGAGCTGCCCGCCACCGGCGACCCCGCGGCCGCGGCGGAACGCGGGCGGCTGGAGCAGGACCTCGGCCACTGGTCGGACGTCTTCGCCGAGCACCTCGCCGGACACCCCCTCCAGGCGAAGGACCTGCGCTGGGCGAACTTCCCCGCGGTACGGCTCGACCGCTGCGTGCGCGGCAACGTGGTGGTCATCGGCGACGCCTCCCACACCGTGCACTACTCGGTGGGGTCGGGCACCCGGATGGCCCTGGAGGACGGCTACTACCTGGCCCGCGCGCTGCACCGCCACGAGGTCGTCGCCGACGCGCTGGCGGAGTACGAGCGCAGGCGGCTGCCCAGCGTCCGCGCCCTCCAGGACGCCGGGGAGCGCAGCATGCGGTGGTTCGAGAACGCTCCGGCCCACCTGGAGCGGCCGGGCGCGCAGTTCTCCGTGCACCTGCTCAGCCGGGCCGTCCTGCCCGTCGCCGCGAGGGTCCGGGCCGAGGCCCCGGACCTCGTGGACGAGGCCACCCGGGTGGTCGCCGGGGGTGACTACCGGCCCGCCCCGGACGGCGCGCTGGCGCTGCCGCTGGACGTCGGCGGGCTCCGGCTCCCGGGGCGCCTGGTGCTCGACCTCGGCGACGGCACCCCGGAGGGCGCGGTGCCGCAGGACGCGCCGTACGGCTGCGTGCTCGCGCCGCCCGGGCGCCCGGCGGGCGGCGCGATCGTCACGGCGGACCGGCTGGCGGACCACCTGGCCGGCCCGGCCTCCCGGCACTCCGCCGCCCCGCCGCCGTTGGTCGTCGTCGACATGGGCGTCTGCCCGCCGGACCCGGCCCGGGCGGGCGGCGAGGCGGCGGCGCTGTCCGCCGCGGTCGCCGATCGCGGCGGCGGCCGGGCTCCGGGTGCGGTGGTCGCGGTGCGCAGCACGGTCGCCGCCACGGGCGGCCCGGCGTCCGGCGGGGCCGTGGAGGCGCTGCTCGCCCGGCTGCGCGCGATGCGCTCGGCGGGCCTGTGCGAGCTGGCCGACCTCGACGCCGGGCCCGGCGGGGGCGCGGCCCCGGAGGCGGTCCTCGACGCGCTCGAATGGGCCGACGCCGTGCGGTCGGCGCTCGGGATCCCGGTGATGCTCAGTGGCTTCCGGGCGCGTCCGGACCAGGCGGAGCCGCACATCCTGGCGGGGCGGATCGACGCCTGGTGCGTGCGCGGCGCCGCCCGGACGGAGGGCGGGGCCTGACGCGGCGGGCCGGGAGCGGGGATTCCCGCACGGATCACGGACGCCCGCGGGTGCGACGGGGGCCGGGGCGCGGCCCGGGGTAAGGCCCGCCTAGGCTGTATGCCGAAGCAAAACGGGCGAACCGGACCCATCCAGGGGCCGTGACGAGGGAAAGCAGGACCCGCCGATGGGCGACGGAATGTCAGGCATGCACCACCACGGCGGGATGACCGAACTCGGCCCCTTCTCGCTCTCCAACGTGCTCACCTGGTCCCCCGACTGGGTGTTCCTGATCGGCAGCCTGGCCGCGCTCGCGCTGTACGTCACCGGCGTGGTCCGGCTGCGGCGGCGCGGCGACGGCTGGCCGGTCGGGCGCACGGTGGCCTGGGTGCTGGGTGTCGGCTCGGTGATCCTGGTCACCTGCACGGGTCTGAACGACTATGGCATGGTGCTGTTCAGCGCGCACATGATGCAGCACATGGTGCTCTCCATGCTGTCGCCGATCCTGCTGCTGCTCGGCGGGCCGATCACCCTGGCGCTGCGGGCGCTGCGGCCGGCCGGCAAGGGGCGCCCGCGCGGGCCGCGCGAGCTGCTGGTGGCGCTGCTGCACTCGACCTACGTCAAGGTGATCTCGCACCCGGCCTTCACCATCCCGCTGTTCATCGCGAGCCTGTACGGCGTCTACTTCACCCCGCTGTTCGACTTCCTGATGCAGTACCGGCTCGGGCACATCTTCATGATGGTCCACTTCCTGGCGACCGGCCTGGTCTTCTTCTGGCCGATCATGGGCGTGGACCCGGGCCCGCACCGGCCCGGCCACGTGATGCGGATCATCGAGCTGTTCATGGGCATGCCGTTCCACGCGTTCTTCGGCGTCGCGGTGATGATGGCCAACCACCAGCTGGTGAACACCTTCACCACCGAGGGCGCGCCGCCCGGGACGGACCTGCTGGCCGACCAGAAGCTCGCGGGCGGCATCACCTGGGCGTTCGGCGAGATCCCGACCGCGATCGTGCTGATCGCGCTGGTCTACCAGTGGATGGGCTCGGAGCAGCGGCTCTCGCGCCGCCGGGACCGCGCCGAGGACCGCAGCGGTGACGCCGAGCTGGCGGCGTACAACGCCTACCTGGCCTCGCTGGACCAGCGCAGCCGGCGCCCCGCGGCCGACGCCGGCTGAGCCCGGCCCGTTCCCCCCGGGAGCCCCCGTCCGATCACGGACGGGGGCTCCTGCGTGTCCGGGGCGGTCCTCAGGCCGCGCCGCCCGGGGCCTGCCGGGCGAGGCCGGCGACCAGGATGTCCAGGCCGAACTCGAAGCGCTCCTCGCCGACGTTGCGGGTGAGCGCGGCGGCCATCGAGGTGATCATCGGGTAGCGCTCGTCCGGGACGGTCGCGAAGTAGGCGCGGATCCGGTCGGTGAACTCCTGGGTGTTCGCGCCGCCCCGGCTGGAGGCCTCGAAGGCGGTCGCGGTGGTGTACAGGCCGAGCAGATCGACCCCGTAGGCGGCGGTCTGCTCGTCCAGGCCGCCGGCCCGCAGCATGGCGAGCATGGCCTCGGCGATGTCCATCGCGTGCGGGGTGACCGGGACGTTGGCGACCACCGCGGCCCTGGCCAGGTCGCGGTGCGACAGCAGGGCCTCCCGGGAGCGGCGCAACAGGTCCTTGATCTGCTCCTGCCACCGCGCCGGGTCGGCCGGCTCCAGCTCGATGCCGGCGTAGGCGAGGTCCAGGACCAGCTCGACCAGCTCCTCCTTGGAGCCGACGTGGGCGTAGAGGCTGGCGGCGCCGGTGCCGAGCTCCTGGCCGACCCGGCGCATGCTGAGCGCGTCCATGCCCTCGGTGTCGACGATCCGCAGCGCCGCCTCGACGATCCGCTCCTGACTGAGCGGCTGCCTCCGGGGGGCGGCCTTCGCCTTCCCCTGCCAGTGCTCGGGCCAGCCGGAACGCGGGGCGGCACTGCTCATGGGGGCTCCTTCGGGGTCGGCGACGGATCCCAGATTACTTGACACGAACACTGTTCCATGGGAGAACACTGTTCGTTGAAACAAACAGCGTTCGTTCCGACGAACAGCGTTCGTCGACAGTTCTGATTCCGGAGACCGCCTCCATGACTAGTCAGACCGCCCCACCCCGGGCCCCCGCACCCCCGACCGCCGGCCACCGGCTGCGCTGGGCGGGCCTCGCCGTCGTCCTCGCCGCCGAGGTGATGGACCTCCTCGACACCACGATCGTCGGCGTCGCGGCGCCCTCCGTCCGCCAGGACCTCGGCGGCAGTGACGCCCAGATCCAGTGGATCACCGCGTCCTACACGCTCGCCTTCGCCGTCCTGCTGATCACCGGCGGCCGGCTCGGCGACCTCTTCGGCCGCAGGCGCCTGTTCGTCCTCGGCGCGGCCGGCTTCACCCTCGCCTCGCTGCTCTGCGCGGCGGCGCCCGGCGCCGGCACCCTGATCGCCGCCCGCACCGTGCAGGGCCTGTTCGCGGCCCTGCTCATCCCGCAGGGGCTCGGCCTCGTCAAGGCGATGTTCCCGCCCGAGCAGCTCGGCGCCGCGTTCGGGCTGTTCGGCCCCGTGCTGGGCCTCTCCTCGGTGCTCGGCCCCACCCTCGGCGGCTACCTCACCGACGCCGACCTCTTCGGCCTCGGCTGGCGGACCGTCTTCCTGATCAACCTGCCGCTCGGCCTGCTCGCGGTGCTCGCCGCCACCCGGATCCTGCCCGCCGACCACCTCACCCGCACCCCCGGCGCCGGGCGGCTGGATCCGGTCGGCGTGCTGGTGCTCGGCCTCGCCGTCCTGCTGCTGGTCTACCCGCTGGTCCAGGGCCGCGAGCTGGACTGGCCGCTGTGGACCTTCCTCTCGATGGCCGCCTCGGTGCCGGTCCTGTGGCTGTTCACCCGGCACCAGCGCGGCGTGCTGCGGCGCGGCGGCACCCCGCTGGTCGAGCCCTCGCTGTTCGGCAAGCGGGCCTTCGTCTCGGCGCTCGCCACCGGCCTGGTGTTCTTCGCCGCGCTCTCCGGGCTCCTGCTGGTCTTCACCCTCCACCTGCAGCTCGGCCTCGGCTGGACCCCGCTGCACGCCGGGCTCTCGATGATCCCGCTGTCGGTCGGCGTGGTCGTCGGCGCCGTCCTCTCCGGCGGCCTGCTGGCGCCCCGGTACGGCCGCCGGGTGCTGCATGCCGGGATCGCCGTCGCCGTCGCGGGCGCGCTCGGCCTCTGGTTCACCGTCGAGCGCGGGGACGCGGGCCTCACCAGCTGGCAGCTGGCCCCGGCGCTCGCGCTGACCGGGCTGGGCCTCGGCCTGATCATGGCGCCGTTCTTCGACATCGCGCTGGCCGGGGTCGAGGAGTCCGAGACCGGTTCGGCCTCCGGCGTCCTCAACGCCCAGCAGCAGCTCGGCGGCTCGGTGGGGGTCGCCCTGCTCGGCACCGCGTTCTTCGGCTGGGCCCGCGCCGACGGCTTCCGGCACGCGGCCGGCTGGACGTACGGGCTCGTCGCCGCACTGCTCGCCGCGGCCTTCCTGACCGCCTTCCTGCTCCCCCGGCACGCCCGGCCGGAGGGCGGGGGGCACTGAGCGCCCCGCAGGGCCGGGAGGGCCGGAGGGCCCCGGGGATCCGTCGCGACGGATCCCCGGGGCCCTCCGGGTTCAGCGGTGACGCGGCGAGCGCCCGGGTCAGCCGAGGTTGGCGAGCGCCTCGTTGAGGGTCTTCGACGGGCGCATCACGGCCGCGGCCTTGGCCGGGTCCGGCTGGTAGTAGCCGCCCAGGTCGACCGCGGAGCCCTGCACCGCGATGAGCTCCTCGACGATGGTCTGCTCCTGCTCGGTGAGCGTCTTGGCCAGACCCTCGAAGGCCTGCGCGAGCGCGGCGTCCTCGGTCTGCTTCGCCAGCTCCTGGGCCCAGTAGGTGGCCAGGTAGAAGTGGCTGCCGCGGTTGTCGATGCCGCCGAGGCGACGGCTCGGCGACTTGTCCTCGTTGAGGAAGGTGCCGGTGGCGCGGTCCAGCGTGTCGGCCAGCACCTGGGCGCGGGCGTTGCCGGTGGTGCGGGCCAGGTGCTCGAAGCTCGCGGCCAGCGCGAAGAACTCGCCCAGGCTGTCCCAGCGCAGGTAGTTCTCCTTGACCAGCTGCTGGACGTGCTTCGGGGCGGAGCCGCCGGCGCCGGTCTCGAACAGGCCGCCGCCGTTGATCAGCGGGACGACCGACAGCATCTTGGCGCTGGTGCCCAGCTCCAGGATCGGGAACAGGTCGGTCAGGTAGTCGCGCAGCACGTTGCCGGTCACCGAGATGGTGTCCTCGCCGCGGCGGATGCGCTCCAGCGAGAACGTGGTGGCGTCGACCGGGGACTTGATCTCGATCTGCAGACCGGCGGTGTCGTGCTCCGCCAGGTAGGTCTTGACCTTCTCGATCAGCACGGCGTCGTGGGCGCGGCTCTCGTCCAGCCAGAAGACGGCCGGGCTGCCGGTGACCCGGGCGCGGGTGACGGCCAGCTTCACCCAGTCGCGGATCGGCAGGTCCTTGGTCTGGCAGGAGCGGAAGATGTCGCCCGGCTGGACGGCCTGCTCCAGGACGACCGCGCCGGTGGCGGCGTCGACCAGGCGCACGGTGCCGGCGGCGGCGATCTCGAAGGTCTTGTCGTGGCTGCCGTACTCCTCGGCGGCCTGGGCCATCAGGCCGACGTTCGGGACCGAGCCGATGGTGGCCGGGTCCAGGGCGCCGTGGGCGCGGCAGTCGTCGAGGACGGCCTGGTAGACGCCCGCGTAGCTGCTGTCCGGCAGCACGGCGAGGGTGTCGGCCTCCTGGCCGTCCGGGCCCCACATGTGGCCGGAGGTGCGGATCATGGCCGGCATCGAGGCGTCGACGATGACGTCGCTCGGCACGTGCAGGTTGGTGATGCCCTTGTCGGAGTCGACCATGGCCAGGGCCGGGCCCTCGGCCAGCTCGGCCTCGAACGAGGCCTTGATCTCCTCGCCCAGGTGCGGGACCTTCTCCAGCCCGGCCAGGATGCCGCCGAGGCCGTTGTTCGGGTTCAGGCCCGCCGCCACGAGCACCTCGCCGTACTTGGCGAAGGTCTGCGGGAAGAAGGCGCGGACCACGTGGCCGAAGATGATCGGGTCGGAGACCTTCATCATGGTGGCCTTGAGGTGGACCGAGAACAGCACGCCCTCGGCCTTGGCCCTGGCGACCTGCGCGGCCAGGAACTCGTTCAGCGCGGCGGCGCGCATGACCGAGGCGTCCACGACCTCGCCGGCCAGCACCGGGACCGACTCGCGCAGCACGGTGGTGGCGCCGTCCTCGGCGACCAGCTCGATGCGCAGCGCGCCGTCCTCGGCGATGACGGCCGACTTCTCGGTGGAGCGGAAGTCGTTCTCGCCCATGGTGGCGACATTGGTCTTGGAGTCGGCCGACCAGGCGCCCATGCGGTGCGGGTGGGTCTTGGCGTAGTTCTTGACCGACGCGGGGGCGCGGCGGTCCGAGTTGCCCTCGCGCAGGACCGGGTTGACGGCGCTGCCCTTGACCTTGTCGTACCGGGCGCGGACGTCCTTGTCCTCGTCGGTCTGCGGGTCGTCCGGGTAGTCCGGCAGCGCGTAGCCCTGCGCCTGCAGCTCGGCGATGGCGGCCTTCAGCTGCGGGATCGAAGCCGAGATGTTCGGCAGCTTGATGATGTTGGCACCCGGGGTCTTGGCGAGCGCGCCCAGCTCGGCGAGGGCGTCGCCGATCCGCTGGTCCTCGGTGAGACGCTCCGGGAAGCTCGCGATGATCCGCCCGGCGAGGGAGATGTCGCGAGTCTCCACCTTCACGCCCGCCGTCGAGGCGTACGCCTGGACCACCGGCAGGAACGAGTACGTTGCCAGGGCCGGCGCCTCGTCGGTGTGCGTATAGATGATGGTCGAGTCAGTCATCGGTACTCCGCTTCACGTCTCCAACGTCTTGACGTCAAGATATCTCGTGACCGCCCCTTCGCTCCACCTCCCCCCGGAATCGGATCAGCTCCACCGTCGTCCCGGGGCCGCCGCGGGGCAAGCGGAGCGGCCCGGAGAGCGCCGTCCGGTGAGCGGTGCACCCGACCGTCAGGACTCCGTCAACGCGGTGCGGCATTCGGTCAACGCTGCGTCAGGACTGTTCACCGTGCGCCCGTGACCGCCCTAGCGTCATGGGCAGAGGTTCCGAGCAGCACCGAGCAGTCAGCGCAGTACCGAGCAGTACGAGCAGTTCCGGCAGGCCCCTCTCCACCACTCGGGAGCACCCGCATGGCCCGCGTCGTCGTCTGGCACGTTCCGGTCACCGTCACCGGACGGACCACCTCCCTCCGCCTCTTCCGCCTGCGCGACGGCCGCCGCTGCGCGGTCGCCTTCAGCTCGGCGGGCGCGCTCGCCGAGCTGCTCGGCCCGGAGCAGGCCGCCGTCGAGCTCGGCGAACCGGCGCTGCGCGCGCTCACCGCGCCGCTCGGCATCGAGGAACTGGTCCTGGACCCCCGGCTGGTCGCCCCGCCGGTGGGCGCCGCCGGCCCCGGCGCCCGCCCGGCCGCCGGGCGCACCGCTCCCCGCCCCGGCGCCCGGCTCCAGCGCCGGTGAGCGCGCTCCACCTCGTCCCCGGCGCGCCGCAGCCCGAGCCGGCCCGCCCGCTCCACGCCCTCGCCCGGGTGAGCTACGGCCCGGTCCCGCTCGACTTCGACCGGCTGGCCGCCGAGCTCCCGGCGGTGCAGAGCGGCCTGGCGCTGGCCGGCGACGCCGACCTCGAACTGCGGCTCGCCTGCACCGGCCCGGAGGAGTTACGCGCCGTCTCCGCCGCGCTGCTGCGCGCGGGCGCCGCCCACGTCCACGTCGACCTGGTGCTGCGCGCCCTCGTCCCCGCCCAGCCGACCCTGCGCCCGGTGCCCTGACCGGACGCGGCCGCGCGGGCGCGGGCCGGACCCCGGCGGGCGCCTTGCGGGCCGGGCCGGGGCCGGCCCGACCCGCAGGACAGGCCCCAGGGGTCGTCTTCACACCCCCACCGTCCGCCCGGAGGGCGGGCCGGGCGGCGTCCGGGTGCGTGCATCGCAAGGCGGAGGAGGGAGTCCATGCGGTGGGGGCACCTCCCGGCCGCCAGGCTGGGGGCCATCGGCGACCGACGACAACGCGGCGCGGGGGTGCCTCCCGGCCGGAGGCCGGGGGCGTGCGTGCCCAGGTGTCGCCCGGCAGGCGGGGGTGCGGAGACGAGCCCTAGCGGCGGGTGAGCGCGGCGATGGCGGTCAGCAGCAGGGCGGAGCCCGCCAGCAGGGCGAGGGTGAGCGGCTCGCCGAAGAAGGCCACCCCGAGGGCCGCGGCGGCGGCCGGTTCGAGCAGGACCAGGACGGCCGCGGTCGCCCCCGGGACGACGGTCAGGCCGGCGAAGTACCAGCGGTAGGCGAGCAGGGTCGGCACCGTGCCCAGGAACAGCAGGGCGGCGGCCGTCGGCAGCGGCGCCCCGGCGGTCGGCAGCACACCGCCGTCCACCGTGAGGGCGAGCGGCAGCAGGCAGAGCAGGCCGGTGGCGAACGCCCCGGTCGAGGCGCGGGCCGTGCCGCCCGCCCGGGCCCACAGGGTGAGGCCGCTCTGCCCGGCGCCGGCCAGGGCGGCGAGCGCCACCCCGAGTGCGGGCCGCGGGCCGCTCGCCGGGCCCGCCACCAGCAGGACCAGCCCGCCCAGGGCGAGCAGGTTGGCGGCCGCCGCCCGGCCGGTGAGCCGTTCGCCGAGCAGCAGATGGGCGCCGAGGCTGGTGAGCACCGGCCCGGCGCCGATGGTCACCAGGGTGCCGAGGCCGAGCCCGGCGTACCGCACCGAGCCGAAGTAGGCGCACTGGCTGACCGCCAGCCCGAGCCCGGTGAGCACGGCGGCGCGGCGAGACCCGGCGGCGGCCCGGGCGGGCAGCAGGGCGAGGCAGCCGGCGGCGACGGCGAACCGCCAGGCGCAGACGGCGACCGGGCCGAGCCCGGCGGCGCCCATCAGCAGGGCGGCCACGGCCCCGCCCGCGCCCCAGGCGACGGCGGCGGCCGAGATGGACAGCAGGCCGTGCCGGAACGGCACGGCGGCATGAGTGGTCATGCGTTCGATCTCCACGACGGGGTGCCGGGCGGGGCCCGGCCGGATGAGGTCCACCGGCGCAGCGGGCGGCACTCGTCGGCCCGGGAACGGCGCGGCCGCCGGGCTGGGTGCGTGGAGTGGGCCGCCCGCTAGCGGACGGGCGGCGGCAGGATCCGGGAACGCATGGGGCCACCCTACGTGACACCCGGAACGGGCTGCATCTCTATACGAACAGCCTGATTTTCATCACCGGTTCCGCCTTATCATCCCGCGCCGGGACCAATCAATGCTCAAATCTGGCTCAAATGCCGAAACTACTCATCCGTCACGTAACGGGTGCATGAACAGATGGCCGCCTACCTGCGGAAATATCCTGCGAAGTAGGTAAACATTCAGTAATGAAATCTGTGCAGATGTCCCTGAATCCGCCTACCGTGTGTCAACTCTCCGAGCTCCGCACGACCGGAGCCCCCACAGCACAGAGAGATTGCGCATGGCCTCCCTCAACCAGCTCTCCCCGCCCGGTTCGGGCACCGGTTCCGGCACCGGAACCACCACCCACCGGTCGCTGCGCCGCGAAGTCGGTCTCATCGGCCTCATGTGGGCCTCGGTCGGCTCGATCATCGGCTCGGGCTGGCTCTACGGCGCGAAGAACGCCGTCGTCGTCGCCGGACCGGCGGCGCTCGTCTCCTGGGGCATCGGCGCGGTCGCCATCGTGCTGCTCGCCTTCGTGCACGCCGAGCTCGGCGGCATGTTCCCGGTCGCCGGCGGCACCGCCCGCTACCCGCACTACGCCTTCGGCGGGCTGGCCGGCATGTCGTTCGGCTGGTTCTCCTGGCTCCAGGCCGCCACCGTCGCGCCCATCGAGGTCGAGGCGATGATCGGCTACGCCGGGCACTGGGAGTTCGCGCAGGGCTTCCTCAACGACAACGGCACCCTCACCCCGAGCGGCATGGTCGTCGCCGTACTGCTGATGGCCCTGTTCGTGGCGGTCAACTTCCTCGGCGTCCGGGTGCTCGCCCGCACCAACAGCGCCGCCACCTGGCTGAAGATCTTCGTCCCGCTGTTCGCGATCTTCGTGCTGTCCGTGAGCAACTTCCACGGCTCCAACTTCACCTCGCACGGCTTCGCCCCGTTCGGCATCAAGGGCGTGCTCACCGCCGTCAGCGCCAGCGGCATCATCTTCGCCCTGCTCGGCTTCGAGCAGGCGATCCAGCTGGCCGGCGAGAGCCGCAACCCCAAGCGCGACATCCCGCGCGCCGTGCTCGGCTCGGTCGCCATCGGCACCGCGATCTACGTGCTGCTGCAGGTCGTCTTCATCGCCGCGCTGCCCGCCTCCACCTTCGCCGGCGGCTGGGACAAGCTCGACTTCCCCGGCATCGACGGCCCCTTCGCCGGCCTCGCCACCCTGGTCGGCCTCGGCTGGCTGGCCTGGGTGCTGTACTTCGACGCCATCGTCTCCCCCGGCGGCACCGGCCTCATCTACACCACCTCCACCTCCCGCATCGCCTACGGCCTCAGCAAGAACGGCTACGCGCCGCAGCTGTTCGAGCGGGTCGACAAGCGCGGCGCGCCGTGGTTCGGCCTCCTCATGTCGTTCGTCACCGGCGTCGTCTGCTTCATGCCCTTCCCGAGCTGGCAGGAGCTGGTCGGCTTCATCACCTCGGCCAGCGTGCTCATGTACGCCGGCGCCCCGCTCGCCTTCGGCGCCCTGCGCCGCCGGCTGCCGGCCCGCGAGCGCTCGTACCGCCTGCCCGGCGGCGCGATCATCTCCCCGGCGTCCTTCATCGTCTCCAGCCTGATCATCTACTGGTCCGGCTGGCACACCCTGTCCCGCCTGGGCATCGCGATCGTCATCGGCTACCTGCTGCTCGGCAGCTACGCCACGTACGCGATCCGCAAGGGCCTGCCGAACGCCCCGCACATGGACTGGCGGGCCGCCCAGTGGCTGCCGGCCTACCTGCTGGGCCTGGGCCTGATCTCCTGGCAGGGCGGCTTCGGCGAGGGCACCGGCCGGATCCCGATGTGGTGGGACATGGCGGCGGTCGCGGCGTTCTCCCTGGTGATCTACTACTGGGCGATCCGGGTCGCGCTGCCGGCCGAGATCATCGAGCGGAACATCGAGGACGTCGAGGTCGTCGACGAGGGCGGTCACTGAGACACCGTCCGACACCGCGGAAGGGGCCCGCCGGCCGTGCGGCCGGCGGGCCCCTTCCGCGTCGCGCTACAGCGACAGCACCGACCGCAGGGCGTGCTCCACGGCGGCCTCGGGGTCGTCGGCGGGGTGCTCGGACCGCCAGGCGACGAAGCCGTCCGGGCGCACCAGCAGGGCCCCGTCGGGGCGGACGCCGTGCAGGGCGGCGAAGTCGGCGCCCGGCTCGGGGGCCAGGTCGTCGTCCGCGCCGTCACCGATCCGGTAGGCGTCCAGCGGGACGGCCAGCCGGTCGGCCGCCCGGCGGGCGGCGTCCCGCCAGGCGGTGCCCGCCGAGCCGGTCAGCAGCACCATCGCCTGCTCGTACAGGTCGAGGGTGGACAGCCGCACGCCCGCCCGCAGCAGCCACTGGTGCGGGGCCCGGCTGCCCGGCTCGCCCGCCGACTCGAAGGCCTCCGGGACCACCGGGCCGGCCGGGTCGGTGCCCAGCACCGCGCCCTCCCGGTAGCGGTAGCCGAGCGCCACCGCCAGCACCCCGGCCTGCCGGCCGACGCCCGGGACCACGGCGTAGCCGGGGTGGCTGTGCTCGGCGGAGCGGGCCGAGGCGCGCTCGCCGGTCACCCGGGCCACCGGCCGGCGCTCCTGCCCGTACGTCTCCAGCAGCCCCGGGCCGGCCCAGCCGCAGAGCACCGCGGCCAGCTTCCAGGCCAGGTTGTGCGCGTCCTGGATGCCGGTGTTGGAGCCGAACGCGCCGGTCGGGGACATCTCGTGCGCAGAGTCCCCGGCCAGGAAGACCCGACCCCCGGAGTAGCGCTCGGCGACCCGCTCGGCGGCGTGCCACGGGGCCTTGCCGGTCACCTCGACGTCGAGTTCGGGCATCCCGACGGCGGCCCGGATGTGCCGGGCGCAGCGCTCGTCGGTGAACGCCTCCAGCGGCTCGCCGTGCTCCGGGTGCCAGGGCGCGTGGAAGACCCACTCCTCCCGGTTGTCGACCGGCAGCAGGGCGCCGTCCGCCTCCGGATTGGTGAGGTAGCAGGCGATGAAGTGGCGGTCGCCGACCGCCTCGGCCAGCCGCTTCGCCCGGAAGGTGATGCTGACGTTGTGGAACAGCTCGCCCTGGCCGCTCTGGCCGATGCCCAGCCGGGTGCGGGCCGGGCTGCGCGGACCGTCCGCCGCGACCAGGTACTCCGCCCGGACGACCCGCTCCTCGCCGGTCTCCCGGCTGCGCAGCAGCGCCGTCACCCCGTCGGCGTCCTGTTCGAAGGAGAGCAGCTCGGTGCCGAAGCGGATCTCGGCGCCCAGGTCGCGGGCCGCGCGGCGCAGCACCGGCTCCAGGTCGTTCTGGCTGCACAGGCACCAGGAGCTGGGGCTGAACCGGGCCAGCCGCCCGCCGGGGTCGATCTCCCGGAACAGCCACTCCTGCTCCTCGCCGGTCAGCGAGGGCGCCTGGAGGATGCCGTGGTTGGGGGCCAGCACGGACGCCGCCTCGCGGATCGCCGGCTCGATCCCGGCCACCCGGTAGAGCTCCATCGTCCGCACGTTGTTGCCTCGGCCGCGCGGGTGATGCGAGGTGTCGGCGTGCTTCTCGACCAGCAGGTGCCTGACACCCAGTCGGCCGAGGAAGAGCGAGGCCGACAGCCCGACCAGCGAGCCGCCGACGATCAGGACCGGTACCCGGTCGTCCACCTTCGGATTCATCAATTGCTCCAGCCTGTACGGGAGTTCGGGGCCGAATACGAGGCTCGGCGCAGCCCGCTCGGGGGCTCGCGGGCACGGCGGCCCGGTCCTACCGTCCCCCGCGCCGGGGGCCTTGTGCCGTCTCTTCGCCCGGATGGCCCGCATATCTCGCGCCACCCGGGAGCGCCGCGCACGATCGACCTCAGGCCTGATGGCCGACCGACACCGCAGCACCCCTCCCGCCGGGGGCCGCCCGGCCCCCACCGGCACCGGCGCCGCCGCACGCGGCCCCCGACGCGCGCGGCCCAGAAGCAGAAAGTGGATCATGACGACCCTGTCCGAACCGCCCGCCCGGCAGCACTCCCCCTCCGAGACCCGCCTGCGGGTGGTGCTGATGCTGGAGATCCAGGACGGCGCCCAGCAGCGCTTCATGGACGTGTACGAGAAGCTGCGCCACCAGGTCGCGACCGTCCCCGGCCACGTCAGCGACCAGCTCTGCCAGTCGATCAACGACCCCCGCCAGTGGCTGATCACCAGCGAGTGGGAGGACCAGGAGACCTTCCTGGAGTGGGTGGACAGCCCGGCCCACCGGGAGATGGTCAAGCCGATGCACGGCTGCGTCAGCGACACCTTCCGCTCGCTGCGCTACGCCATCCTGCGGGAGACCTCCGCCGCCGGCGCCACCGGCAGCCGCGCGCCGCTGGAGGTGCCGGCCGACCTGCCGCGCTCCGCCCCGGCCGGGCAGGCCGGCCCGCCGAAGGCGGACCCGGGCCCGGACGGGGTGGTCCGGCACGCGCTCACCTTCACCGTCGAGCCCGGCAGCGAGCCCGAGGTCGCCCGGATCCTGTCCGGCTACGCCTCCCCCCGCGCGGAGGTGGACGGAACCACCCGGCTGCGGCGCACCTCGCTGTTCATGCACGGCAACCGGGTGGTCCGCGCGGTCGAGGTGATCGGCAGCCTGGGCGACGCGCTGCGGCACGTCGCGATGCAGCCCGAGGTGCGCGCCGTCGAGGAGGCGATCAACCCGTACCTGGAGGAGGCCCGCCAACTCGGCGACCCGCAGGCGGCGCGCGCCTTCTTCGCCCGGGCCGCGCTGCCGGCCGCCAACCAGGCGGTGGGCGGCTCCCCCGTCTCCGGGCGGCTGCACCGGCACGCCGTGCTGTACCCGGTGAAGCCCGGCAACGGGAAGGTGGTCACCGACCTGCTCGCCGAGTACGACCTCCTGGCCACCGCCGACCCGACCGGCCCGGTGGCCGGCAGCACCGTCTTCCACCGCGAGGACGTCGTGGTGCGGCTGGTGGACCTGCGGGTGCCGCCGGAGGCGGACCCGGCGGCGGCGCTGGGCGTGGCCGGCGAGCGCGAGGCGACCCTCCTGGGCCGGCTGCTCGACCTCGGTCCGGAGGGCGACCTGCGCACCGACGCCGGGCTGCGCGCCTTCCTCGCCGCCCGCAGCATGAACCCGGTCACCGACCGGACGTCCCAGGACTCCTGACCACCTCCCGCCCCGGCAACAGAAGGAAGAAACCATGTCCACGCAGTACCCACGGATCGTGCACGTCTCCGAGGCCCCGGAGAACCGCCGGCGCGGCGGCGACCTGCGCGCCATGCTCACCCCGACCACCTGCGGCGCCACCAGCGGGTTCATGGGGCTGGCCATCCTGCAGCCGGGCGAGCGGATCGGCGAGCACTACCACCCGTACTCCGAGGAGTTCGTGTTCGTCGTCACCGGCGACCTGGAGGTGGACCTGGACGGCGAGACCCGGGCGCTCAAGCCCGAACAGGGGCTGCTGATCCCGGTCGACATGCGCCACCGGTTCCGCAACGTCGGCGACTCGGTGGCCAAGATGGTCTTCCACCTCGGCCCGCTGGCGCCGCGCCCCGAACTCGGCCACGTCGACACCGAGGAGACCGGGCCGGTGGTCAACTCCGGCCCGCCGGAACACGCCAAGGTGGGCTCGTGAGCCGCCGTCGGGTCGCCGTCACCGGTATCGGCGTGGTCGCGCCCGGAGGGGTCGGGGTCCCGGCGTTCTGGGACCTCCTCACCACCGGGCGGACGGCGACCCGGGGCATCACGCTCTTCGACCCCGCCGGGTTCCGGTCCCGGATCGCCGCCGAGTGCGACTTCGACCCGGCGGCCCACGGGCTCGGCCCGGAGGACGTCCGACGGGCCGACCGCTACGTGCAGTTCGCGATGGTCGCGGCCGACGAGGCGGTCGCCGACGCCGGACTCGACCTGGCCGCCGAGGACCCGTGGCGGATCGCCGTCTCGCTCGGCACCGCCGTCGGCGGCACCACCCGGCTGGAGCACGACTACGCCCTGGTCAGCGCCGGCGGCGCGCGCTGGGACGTCGACCACCGGCTCGCCGAACCGCAGCTGCACCGGGCGTTCGCGCCCAGCACGCTCGCCTCCGCGGTCGCCGAACGGACCGGGGCGCACGGGCCGGTGCAGACCGTCTCCACCGGCTGCACCTCCGGTCTGGACGCCATCGGCTACGGCTTCCAGGCGGTCGAGGACGGGCGCGCCGACATCTGCGTCGCCGGCGCCTCCGACTCGCCGATCTCGCCGATCACCGTCGCCTGCTTCGACGCCATCAAGGCCACCAGCGAACGCAACGACGACCCGGCGCACGCCTCCCGGCCGTTCGACGCCCACCGCGACGGCTTCGTGCTCGGCGAGGGCGGCGCCGTCCTGGTGCTGGAGGAGCTGGAGCACGCCCGCCGGCGCGGCGCGCGGATCTACGGCGAGATCGGCGGCTTCTCGACCTTCGGCAACGCGTACCACATGACCGGCCTCACCCAGGAGGGGCTGGAGATGTCCCGGGCGATCGACCACGCGCTCGACCACGCCCGGATCGACCGCCAGGACGTCGACTACGTCAACGCGCACGGCTCGGGCACCAAGCAGAACGACCGGCACGAGACGGCGGCTGTCAAGCGCTCGCTCGGCGAGCACGCGTACCGGACGCCGATGAGCTCGATCAAGTCGATGGTCGGGCACTCGCTCGGCGCGATCGGCGCGATCGAGGTGGTCGCCTGCACCCTCGCGCTGGACCGCGGGGTGGTGCCGCCGACCGCCAACTACGAGACACCCGACCCGGAGTGCGACCTCGACTACGTGCCGCGCACCGCGCGGGAGCTGCCGCTGCGGAACATCCTGTCGGTCGGCAGCGGATTCGGCGGATTCCAGTCCGCCGTCGTGCTCACAAGAACGGGGTGAGATCCATGACGTCACGTCAGCAGAACCGCCGGGCGGTGATCACCGGCCTGGGCGTGGTGGCACCGAACGGCGTGGGGGCCGACGCCTTCTGGAAGGCCACCCGGCAGGGCGTGAGCGTCCTCGACCGGATATCCCGCGAGGGCTGCGCGGACCTCCCGCTGCGCATCGCGGGCCAGGTGCGGGACTTCGATCCGCGGGCCGCCATCGACAACCGCTACCTGGTGCAGACCGACCGGTTCACGCACTACGCGATGGCCGCCGCCGACCAGGCGGTGGCGGACGCCGGCTTCGTCGCCGACCCCGAACAGCCGTACGCGGTGGGCGTGGTGACCGCGGCCGGCTCCGGCGGCGGCGAGTTCGGCCAGGGCGAGCTGCAGCAACTGTGGGGCAAGGGTCCGCAGTTCGTCGGCCCCTACCAGTCGATCGCCTGGTTCTACGCGGCCAGCACCGGCCAGATCTCCATCCGCGGCGGCTACAAGGGCCCGTGCGCGGTGGTGGCCAGCGACGAGGCGGGCGGCCTGGACGCGCTCGCGCACGCCGCCCGGGCCGTCGAGCACGGCACCGACGCGGTGGTGGTCGGCGCCGCCGAGGCCCCGCTCGCGCCCTACTCGATGGTCTGCCAGCTCGGCTACCCCGAGCTGAGCCTCGCCGACCGGCCCGACCGGGCCTACCTGCCGTTCTCCCCCGACGCGGCCGGCTTCGCCCCCGCCGAGGGCGGCGCGATGCTGCTGCTGGAGGACGAGACGACCGCCCGCCGGCGCGGGGCCGCCGTCCGGGCGTACATCGCCGGCCACGGCGCGACGTTCACCGGGGCCTCCCGCTGGGTGGAGTCCCGCGAGGGCCTGGCGGCGGCGATCCGGATCGCCCTGGAGCGGGCCCGGATCGCGGCGGAGGAGATCGACGTGGTCTTCGCCGACGCCCTCGGCGTCCCGGCCGCCGACCGCGCCGAGGCGCTCGCGCTGGCCGACGCGCTCGGCCCCTACGCCGAGCGGGTCCCGGTCACCGCCCCCAAGTCCGGCACCGGGCGGGCCTACTGCGGCGCCCCCGCGCTGGACACCACCGCCGCCGTGCTCGCCATGGAGGACGGCGTGCTGCCGCCCACTCCCCATGTCACCGAGGTCGCCCACGACCTCGCCCTCGTGACCGGCCGGGCCCGGCCGGCCGAACTGCGCACCGCGCTGGTGCTCAGCCGCGGGCTGATGGGCTCCAACTCGGCGCTGGTGCTCCGGCGCGGCGAGCCGTCCTGAACCCGTCCCGATCCCCTGCTCCGCCCGCTCACCACCGCCCGCCCACCCCCGTCCACCCTCCCCGCTCACCACTCGCTCGCAACGAAGGGACATCCCCGTGAGCAACACCCTCAGCTATCCCGAACTCGCGGCGCTCATCCAGGCCCGGGCCGGCGTCGTGATCGACCCGGCCTCCCTGGAGCGCCCCGGCGCCGCCTTCGACGAGTTCGGCGTGGACTCCCTCGGCCTGCTCGGCGTGGTCGGCGAACTGGAGAACCGGCACGGCGTGAAGGTCACCAACGGCGCGGAGTCGGCCAAGACCCCCGCCGAGTTCCTGCAGTTGGTCAACTCCGCCGTCACCGCGAAGGCGGGTGCCTGAGATGCCCGGACACACCGACAACGAGATCGTCATCGCCGCCCCGCTCGACCTGGTCTGGGAGGTCACCAACGACCTGGAGAACTGGCCGCAGCTGTTCAGCGAGTACGCCTCCGTCGACGTGCTGGAGCGCGACGGCGACCGGGTGCGGTTCCGGCTGACCATGCACCCCGACGAGGACGGCAAGGTGTGGAGCTGGGTCTCCGAGCGCACCACCGACCGCTCCGAACTCGCCGTGAACGCCCGGCGCGTGGAGCCCGGCCCGTTCGAGTTCATGGACATCCGCTGGGAGTACGCCGAGGTGCCGGCCGGCACCCGGATGCGCTGGGTGCAGGACTTCGCGATGAAGCCCACCGCCCCGGTCGACGACGAGGGCATGGTCAACCACATCAACCGCAACTCCCGGATCCAGATGCAGCTGATCCGCGAGAAGGTCGAGAAGAAGGCGGCGGAGGTCTGATCATGGCATCCCCCGTGACCACCCCCGGGAGCGTGCCCGGGACGGCGCAGACCCACCGCGCCCTGATCGTCGCCCGGATGCAGCCGGACGCGGCCGCCGGCATCGCCGAGGTGTTCGCCGACTCCGACAACCGGGGTGAACTCCCGCACCTGATCGGGGTGACCGGACGCAGCCTGTTCCAGTTCGGCGACGTCTACCTGCACCTGATCGAGGCGGACCGCCCGCCGGGCCCGGCCGTCGCCCAGGTGACCGGCCATCCCGAGTTCCGGGCGATCAGCGACGCGCTCGCCGCGTTCGTCCAGGCCTACGACCCGGCCACCTGGCGGGGGCCGAAGGACGCGATGGCGCGCGAGTTCTACCGCTGGGACCGGCGCGGCTGAGCGCGCGCCGGCGGTGACCGGGCGGACACCCCGGGGCCTCACGGTCCCGGGGTGTCCGCCTGCCCGGCGCGCGTGCTCAGCGCGCGGCGGTGCCGACCGTCATCGCGGCGAGGACGGTCCGCCAGTCCTCGCCGGGCTCCGGGCGCAGCGGTCCGGCCAGCGCGTCGGCCCGGTAGTGCCAGGGCCGCAGCAGCTCGGGGTCGGCGTCCGGACCGTGCACGACGGGGCTGGACGAACCGAGCAGCCGGACCAGTTCGGCGGTGAACCCGGCCCAGGGGACATGGCCGGTGACCGCGTTGACGACCCGGCCGGGCGCGAGCGCCGTGCTCGCGGTGACGGCCCGGGCGAGCGCCGCGGAGTGCACCCAGCCGACGCCCGCCCGGCCCCCGTCCGCGGGTGGCAGGAGGATCCGGCGGCCGGCCAGCGCGGCCTGGTAGAGCGTGCCGGTGGCACCCCAGCGCAGCTGGTCGCGCAGCCGGCGGTGCGGGCCCCAGACGATCGGCGGTCGGACCACCGCGACCGGGCCGCGGGCCGCGGGGGCGGCGTCCAGGAGGATCCGCTCGCAGTCGAGCTTGGCCCGGCCGTACGGGCTGAGCGCTCCGGCCGCGGGGGCGCCCTCGGCCACCTCGCCCGGGGCGGGGCGGCCGTAGGCGTCGACGCTGCTGACGAAGACGAACCCGCCGGTGCCGCGCCAGCCGCCGACCAGCGCGCGCATCGCGGCGAGGTCGACGGCGTGCTCGGTGAAGGTGCAGGCGGCGTGGACGACGGTGTCCACGCCCTCGACGGCCCGGCGCAGACTGTCCGGGTCGGCGAGGTCGCCCTCGGCCACCTCGACACCGGCGGCGGCCACCAGGTGGGCCGACTCGGGGCGCACCAGCGCCCGGACGGGGCGGCCCTGGGCGAGGAGTTCCTGCAGGACCGCGGCGCCGACGCCGCCGGAGGCGCCGGTGAGCAGCACCGTCCCGGCGCGCGCGGCGGGCCGCCCGGGCGCCGAGCGACGGCCGGGGGTGGCGCGGCGTTCGGCGGCCCGGGCGGCGAGCAGGACCGCCAGGGCGCGCGGGGTGCGCTGCTCCAGCACGTCCAGACCCGTCAACGGCACACCGACCCGGCCCCGCAGCCGCTCCGCCACCTGCACCGCTGCCAGGGAATGACCACCGAGCCGCAGGAAGTCCCCGTCCGGCGACGAACGCACCCCCAGCACCTCCGCGAACACCTCCACCACCTCCGGCAGGCACATCGGGGCGGCGGTCCGGCCGGGGAGGCGGGCGGGGTCGAGGGTGCCGTCGGGGTGGCGTGGGATGCGGTCCAGCAGGGTGACGGCGAGCGGCAGCCGGTCCGTCTGCGGGAGCCGGCGGCGCAGCGCGGCGCGCAGTTCGGCGCCGCTGGGGGCGACCGGGCCGCGCACGCTCGCGTAGGCGAGGGCCGGGCCATGGCCGGCGAGGTGGAGGGCGGCGTCGGTGACCCGGGGGTCGGCGAGCAGGGCGGTGACGGCGGGGTGTTCGCCGCCGGGCGGCGTGAGGCGTTCGCCGGGCAGTTCGGAGAGCGGGCGGTCGGCGTCGGCGGCGAGGGCGGTGAGCAGGTCGGTGAAGGCGGTGTGCAGACGGCGCGCGGTGGGCTCGTCCAGCACCGCCGGGTCGTGCTGCAGCAGGCTGCGCGGCCGGGGGCCGTCCTCGACCAGCAGGCTCAGGCCGAACTTCGCGAGCCCGAGGTCGACCTCGACGGCCCGCGCCGTGAGGCCGGGCAGCGTCAGCGGCTCCGGGGGGCGGACCAGGTCGCAGCTCACGGCGAGCAGCGGGGTGCCGTCCTCGCCCCGGGCGGCGGGACCGAGGTGCTCGACGACCAGGTCGAAGGGCACCTCGTGGTGCTCCTGGGCGTCGAGCAGGGCGGTGCGCACGGCGGCCAGCACCTCGGTGAAGGCCGGGTCGCCGCCGGGCCGGGGCAGCCGGGCGCGCACGGCCAGGGTGTTGACCTGGAGGCCGATCAGCCGGCGCAGTTCGGGCCTGGCCCGGTGGCCGCCGGCGCAGCCGAGGACGAGGTCGGAGCCGCCGGTGGCGGTGCGCAGGGCGGCGAAGGCGGCGGCCAGCACGACGGTGAACGGGGTCGCGCCGTGCCGGGCGCCGAGCCGGCGCAGGCCGTCGAGGGTCCCGGCGGTGAGCGGGGCGGTGTGCAGGACGGCGCGGCGTTCGGGGGTGCCGGGCGGGACGGCGCGCAGCAGCGGCAGCGGGCGGGCGCCGGCGAGGCGGCCGGCCCGTTCGGCGGCCGCGGCGGCGAGCCGGTCGTCGCGGGCGCGTTCCCAGCGGGCGTAGTCGGCGTACTGGAGGCCCGGTTCGGGCAGGCCGGGCGGGCGGGCGTCGGCGGCGGCCGCGTAGAGCTCGGCGAGTTCGGCGGCGAGGACGGGCAGCGAGCCGCCGTCGACGGCGATGTGGTGGAGGGTGAGCAGCAGGGTGTGGTCGTCGGGGGCGTGCCGGACGACCAGGGCGCGCAACGCCGGGCCGGCGGCGAGGTCGAAGGGCCGGGCCGCCTCGGCGTGCAGCAGGGCGGTGGCGGCCTCGGGGGTGGCGTGCCGGACGGGCAGCGGGACGGGGGTGGCGGGTCCGGTGTCCTGGTGGGGGCGGTCGTCGTGGTGGCCGTAGCGGGTGCGCAGGATGTGGTGGCGGGTGGTGAGGCCGGTCAGGGCGGTGGCGAGGGCGTGGAGGTCCAGCGGGCCGCGCAGCCGGGTGGCCAGCGGGACGTGGTAGCGGGGGCCGCCCTGGCCGAGGCGTTCCATCAGCCACATCCGCTGCTGGGCGTGGGAGAGCGGGGCCGGGCCGGGGGTGCGGGTGAGGGGCGCGCCGGGGTCGGCGGACGCGGCGGCCGAGGCGCGGCGGCGGGCGCGGCGGAGCAGGTCGGCCTGGCTGGTCATCGGGCGGGCTCCTCGGGGGTCTGCGCGGCGGCGGCCTCGGCCCCGTCGTCGGCATCGGCGTCGGCATCGGCGTCGGCATCGGCGGCGTCGGCGTCGGCGGCGTCGGCGTCGGCGTCGGCGTCGGCGGCCAGCAGGGCCCGTTCGACCAGCGCGGCCTGGCCGGCCACGGTCGGGTGGTCGAGGAAGTCGCCGAGCGGCAGGTCGACGCCGAGGTCCTCGCGGAGGTCGTCGACCACCCACATGGCGAGCAGCGAGTGCCCGCCCTCGGCGAAGAAGTCCGCGTCCGGGGCGGTGACCGGGTGCTCCAGGGCGCGCGACCAGGCGGCGGCGACCACCTGCTGGATCGGCGTCAGCGCGCCGGGGGCGGGGGTGGCGCCGGGGGCGGGAGCCGGTGCGCCGTCGTCGGCGGCCAGCGCGCGCCGGTCGACCTTGCCGCTGCCGGTGAGCGGCAGCGCGTCGAGCAGCGTCCAGGCGGTCGGGACGAGGTGGGCCGGGAGCCGTTCGGCGAGCCGGCGGCGCAGCGCCTCGGGCGCCGGGCGCAGGCCCTCGGCGGGGACCACGTACGCGGTCAGCGCGGCGTCCTCCTGGCCGGCCCGGCGCACCACGACGGCCGTCTCGGCCACCTCGGGCAGGCTCCGCAGGGCGTGCTCGACCTCGCCGGGCTCGATCCGGAAGCCGCGCACCTTCACCTGGTCGTCCAGCCGGCCGTGGTACTCCAGGACGCCGTCCGGGCGGCGCAGCACCCGGTCGCCGGTGCGGTAGGCGCGGCCGGTGCCGGGGAGGACGGCGAAGCGCTCGGCGGTCAGGCCGGGCCGGCCGAGGTAGCCGAGCGCCACCCGGGCGCCGGAGATCCACAGTTCGCCGCGGGTGCCGTCGGGGACGGGGCGGCGGTCGGCGTCGAGGACGAGGGTGCCCGCGCCGCCGAAGGGGCGGCCGATCGGCACCGGTCCGGTGCGGTCGGCGGGCCGCACCCGGTGCAGGGTGGTGAAGGTGGTGGCCTCGGTGGGTCCGTAGACGTTGAACAGCCGGAGCCAGGGGAAGGCCCGCAGCACGGCGTCCGCGTGCCCGGCGGAGAGCGCCTCGCCGCCGGCCAGCACGGTGCGCAGCACGCCGAAGACCCGGGAGCGGCGGGCGGCCAGCTGGTGGAACAGCGCGGTGGTGAGGAAGGCGGTGGTGACGCCGAACCGCTCGACGTCGCGGGCGAGTTCCTCGGCGCTGGGGCGCTCGGCCGGGGACAGCGCGACGGCGGCGCCGCGGGCCAGCGGCCCCCACAGTTCGAAGGTGGCGGCGTCGAAGGCGACCGGCGAGTGGTGCAGCACGCGGTCGCCGGGGCCGAGGGCGGGGCCGTCGGCGGCGGTGACCAGGTCGGCGACGGCGCCGTGCGGGACCAGCACGCCCTTCGGGCGGCCGGTGGAGCCGGAGGTGTAGTAGACGAGGGCCGCCGCGTCCGGGGCCGGGGGCCCGGGTGTGCGCGGCGTCCCGGGGCCGGTGCCGGCGATCGTGGTGGGGCCGAGTTCGGTGAGGACGAGGACGTGCTCCTCGGGCAGGCCCGCCTCGGCGAGCAGTGCCTTGTCGCCGAGGGTGAGCCGGGCGCCGGCGTCGTCGAGCATGGCGCGCAGCCGCGGGCGCGGGTACGCCGGGTCGAGCGGGACGACGTGGCCGCCGGCCCACCAGACGGCGAGCTGGGCGACGGGCAGGCGGGCGGCGCGGGCGCAGAGCAGGCCGACGGCGCTGCCCGGGCGGACCCCGCGGGCGGCCAGTTCGGCGGCCAACCGGGCGGCGGCGGTGGCGAGTTCGCGGTAGGTGAGGGTAGTGCTGCCGTCGGTGGCGGCGAGCGCGTCGGGGCGTTCGGCGGCCTGCCGGGCGACGAGCTCGGGGACGGTGGTGACAGGGCCGGTCATGGGCGGGTCCTTCCGGGCGCCCCGGCGGCATGCCGGAGCGCCCTGCGGCGAGGGTCGGGAGGAGGGGCGGCGCGGCGCGGCGGGTCAGCCGGCGGCCCGCTCGTCGAGCAGGAGCGCCACGGCCCGCAGGTCGGGCTGGCGCAGCAGCTGCGGCGCGCGCAGCCGCACCCCGCACTCCTCCTCCAGGGCGGCCAGCAGCCGGGCCGCGGTGACGGACGTGCCGCCCGCGTCCAGGAAGTTGTCGTCGAGGGTGAGAGCGGTGTGCCCGAGCAGGTCGCGGCAGATCCGCAGCACGGTCCGCTCGGTGGGCGTCGTCACCTCCCCGGCGGCCCGGCCGTCCTGCTGGGCGGCCGCTTCCTCGGCCTTGAGCAGCGCGGCCCGGTCGATCTTGCCGTTGGCGTCCAGCGGGAAGGCGTCCACCAGCCGCAGGACGCCCGGCACGGCCTGCTCGGGCAGCCAGGGCCGCACCGCCTCCAGCAGCGGGGCGCCGTCCGCCGGTCCGGCCCCGGCGGCGGTGGGCTGGACGAAGGCGAGCAGCTGGGCGCCGCCGCCGGCCGGGGCCGGGCGGGCGACGACGGCGGCGCGCCGCACCCGGGGGTCGCGTTCGAGGGCCGCCTCGACCTCGGCCGGCTCGATCCGCACACCGCTGACCTTGACCTGGTCGTCCAGTCGGCCGAGGAACTCCAGCACACCGTCCGGGCGCATCAGGACCCGGTCGCCGGTGCGGTAGACCCGGTCGGTGCCGTCGACCTCGTCGGGCGCGGAGACGAAGCGCTCGGCGGTGAGCCCGGCGTCGAGGTAGCCGATGGCCAGGCCCTGGCCGCCGATCCGCAGTTCGCCCGCCTCGCCGAGCGGCAGCGGGTGGCCGTTCTCGTCGGTCACCAGGACGATCGCGCCGGGGATCGGGCGGCCGATCGGCGGCGCGCCGGCGCCGTGGCCGTCGCCGGGCGCCATGGTGTGCACGGTGGTGACCACGGTGGCCTCGGCCGGGCCGTAGGCGTTGTGGACGGTCGCGGTGACGTCCGGGCCGGGGGCGCGGCGCAGCCGGTCGCCGCCGACCATGAGGTGGCGCAGCGGCAGCCCGCCGGGCCACGGGCGGTCCAGGACGGGTTCGGCGAGCGGGGTGGGCAGCACGCCGACGGTGATGCCGGCGGTGCGCCACCAGTCGGTGAGCGCGGCCGGGTCCCAGCGGACGGCCTCGGGGGCGACGACGAGCGCCGCGCCGGAGGCGAGGGCGGCCCACAGCTCCATCAGGTGCGGGTCGAAGGCGACGCCGATGAGCAGGCTGTGCCGGTCGCCGGGGCCGAGGCCGGTCAGCTCGCGGTACCAGGTGAGCAGGGCGCCGAGCGCGGTCTGGCCGACCGCGACGGCCTTGGGCAGGCCGGTGGAGCCGGAGGTGAGCACGGTGTACTGGGTGCCCCTGGGGGCCTTGGCCGCGGCCTCCCCGGTGGTCGCGGGATCGGCGAAGGCGGCCACCGTCCGCCGGGCGCCGGGGGCCGCGAGCGGGCGGTGCAGCCCGTCGCGGTGGGCGGGCGGCAGCAGCTCCGGGTCACCGATCAGGCAGGCGGGGCGCAGCTGTTCGGCGACGGCCCGCAGCCGGCGCTCGCCGGGGCGCGGGCCGAGCGGGAGGTGGACGGCGCCCAGTCTGGCGACGGCCAGGGTGGCGGCGACCAGGGCGGCGGAGTGGTCGAGACAGAGGCCGACCAGGTCGCCGGGGCGCACGTGCCCGGCCAGCTGCCGGGCCACGTCGTCGGCGAGGCGGTCGAGTTCGGCGTAGCCGAGGGTCAGGTCCCCGTCGATCAGGGCGGGGGCGTGCGGGGTGCGGCGGGCCCAGCTGGTGAACAGGTCGAGGACGGCGCCGTCGCGGTGCGGGCGGCCGTGGGCGACGGAGAGGCCGGGCAGCGTCGCGGGCACGGGGCGGGCCGGGGTGGTGGTCATGTGAGTCCTCCGGACGTCGGTCGATGGTCGTCGGTACGGGGTCAGCCCAGGCCCATCGCCCGGGCCACGATCACCTTCTGGACCTCGGAGGTCCCCTCGATGATGGTCGTCATCCGGACGTAGCGGTAGAGGTACTCCAGTGGATGGCCGCGCACCCAGCCCGTGGCGCCGTGCACCTGGAGCGAGCGGTCGACGGCCCGCACGGCGGTCTCCGAGGAGGTCAGCTTGGCGAGCGCCGCGTTCTCGGGGGCCTCGGTGCCGTCGTCGACGAGCCGTGCGCAGGCGAGGGTGAGCAGCTTGGCGGCCTCCACCTCGGCGCGGGTGCGCACCAGGTGCTCCTGGACGTGCTGGTAGTCGCCGATCGGCTGTCCGAAGGCCCGCCGCTCGCGGGCGTACTCGACGCCGAGGCGCAGCGCGTACTCGGCGATGCCGTTGCACATCGCGGCGACCACCAGGCGGCCCCGGGAGAGGCTGTCCATGGCGAGCCCGGTGGCGGCGCCGACGCCCGCCTCGCCGCCGATGACCGAGGCGGCGGGGGCGTGCAGCCGGTCGAGGGTCAGTTCGAACAGCGGCTCGCCGGACATGCCCTCGTAGCGCTGGCCGATGCGCAGCCCGGGGTGGTCCATGGGCAGGACGAAGGCGGTGGCGCCGGCGGTCGGCCCGGCGCCGTCGCCGAGGTCGGTGGCGGCGACGACGAGCGCGAGGTCGGCCCGGTCGGCGTTGCTGACGAAGGTCTTGCGGCCGTTCAGAAGCCAGCCGTCGCCGTCGCGCACGGCGGTGGTGGTGAGCCGGAAGGCGTCGGAGCCGGCCTGCGGTTCGGTGAGCGCGAGGCAGCGGGTGCGTTCGCCGCGCACCAGCGGGACGAGGTGGCGCTCGATCTGCTCGGGGGTGCCGTGCCGCAGCAGCGGGCTGGGGCCGTCGGAGCCGGCCAGCGCGTAGGGGGCGAGCGGGCAGCCGCTGCGGCCGGCCGCGTGGTGGAGCTGGACGACGGCGGTGAACGGCATGCCGGCGCCGCCGAGTTCCTCGGGGTAGTCGCCCGCGTAGAAGCCGAGGGCGGCGGAGCGCTTGCGCACATAGGCCCGCAGGTCGGCCGGCGGCTGTTCGGCGCTCTCCGCCAACTCGGTGGCGAGCGGGTCGAGTTCGCGGCGGACGAAGCTCTCGAAGGCGTCGGTGAGTTCGCGGTGCCCGGCTTCGAGGACGGCGGACGGCGCGGAGAGGCGGACGGTGCCGGTGGTCACTGCTGGGCTCCGGTCAGGGCGCGGGCCTGGTCGGCCAGGACGGGGTGCTGGAAGAGGGTGCGCAGCGGGGGCCGGCCGCCGAGGCGCGGCTCCAGCCAGGCGGCGAGCCGGGCGGCGAGCAGCGAGTGGCCGCCGACCTCGAAGAAGTGCGAGCCGGCGGTGAACCGGTCGTGGCCGAGCACTTCGCGCCAGGCCTCGGCGATCAGCCGCTGGCCGGGGTCGGTGAAGGGCTGCGGCGCGGAGCCGTCACCCGGCGCGGAGCCGTCGTTCGGGGCGGAGCCGTCCGGCGCGGACCCGTTCGGCGCGGCGGGCTCGGGGGCCTCGGCGGCCAGCCGGGCGAGGGCCGTCCGGTCGGGCTTGCCGCCCGGCAGCAGCGGCATGGCGTCGAGGGCCGTCCAGTGGGCGGGGACGAGCCCGGCGGGCAGCCGGCGGGACAGCGCGGCGTGCAGGGCGGCCTGGTCGGGCTGCGGGCCGCCGTCGAGGAAGCCGAGCAGGCGCGGGCCCGTGGTGGCGTCCCGGTGCAGGACGACGGCGCAGGAGCGGCCGCCGAGTTCGGCGGAGGCGGCGGCCTCGATCTCCTCCAGCTCGATCCGGAAGCCGCGCAGCTTGACCTGGTTGTCCAGGCGGCCGAGGAACCGCAGCCGGCCGTCGAGGCCCCGGTAGCCGCGGTCGCCGGTGCGGTAGACCCGCTCGCCGTCGAACTCGGGCAGGGTGGTGAACCGGGCCTCGGTGGCGTCCGGCAGGCCGGGGTAGCCGTCGGCCAGCAGCGCTCCCCCGATGGCGAGTTCGCCGACGGCGCCGGGCGGCAGCGGCTGCCCGGCGGTGTCCAGGACGTGCACCCGGACGCCGGGCAGCTCGGTGCCGAGCGGAATCTCGGCGGCGTCCGCGCCCTCGGCGGCGAGGTCCGCGGCGAGGTCCGCGGCGGTGATCTCGTGCACGGTGGAGGTGACGGTGGCCTCGGTGACGCCGTAGGCGTTGAGGACGGTGAGGGCGGTGCCGTCGGCGCCCTCGGTCCCCGCGACCAGCCCGCGCAGGGCGAGGGCGGGCAGCCGCTCGCCGCCGAGGACCAGCAGTCGCGGGGACCAGCGGCCGTCCGCCAGCGCCTCGCGCAGATCGGCGCGGACGGCGAGGGCGTAGCTGGTGGGCAGGTTGGCGACGGTGACGCCGCGGGCGGCGAGCACGGCGGCCAGTTCGGGCCCGGTCGGCACCTCGCGCTGCGGCACCACCAGCGTGGCACCGGCCACCAGCGAGGGCAGCACCTCCTCCAGCGCCACGTCGAAGGACGGCCGGGCGAACAGCAGCACCCGGTCGGCGGGGCCGAGCCCGTAGCGGGCGGCGATCGCGGTGGTCCAGCGGGCGAGCGCGTCACGGCCGACCAGGACCGGCTTGGGCACGCCGGTGGAGCCGGAGGTGTGGATGAGGTAGGCGGCGCCGTCGAGCACGGCCGTGGGTTCGGCCTTCGGGAACGGCGGGCCGTCCAGCAGCGCCGGGGTGACGGCGGCGGGCAGGGCGAGCGCGCTCTGCCGGGTGGCCAGGACGAGCGCGGGGGCGAGCCGGTCCAGCAGCAGGGCGAGCCGGGCCTGCGGGTCCTCGGCCGACAGCGGCGCGTGGACCGCGCCGTGGCGCAGGCAGGCGAGCAGGGCGACGACGCTGTCGACGCCGCGCGGGAGCACGGTGGCGACCGGCTGGCCGGAGGTCACCCCGGCGGCGCGCAGGCGCTCGACGAGTTCGCCGACCCGGCGGTCGAGATCGCCGTAGGTCAGGCGCTCGGAGCCGGCGAGCAGGGCGAGCGCGGTGGGGTCGTGGGCGGCGGCCGGGTCGAGGCCGGCCGGCTCGGGGACGGCCGGCTCGGGGACGGTCCCGGTGGCGGGCTCCTCCGGGGCGCGGCCGGCCGCCAGGTCGGCGAGCGGGGCGTCCGGGCCGTCGAGGTAGCCGCGCAGCAGGTCGAGCAGCCGCTCGGCGAGCAGGGCCGCGACCGGCTCGCCGAAGAGGTCGGCGTCGTAGTCCCAGATCAGGGTCATCCCGGCCGCGCCGTGCTTCTCGCCGACCACCCGGCGGTCGTCGGGCAGCAGCACCACATCGAGGTCGAAGCGGGTGGTGCCGGTGTTGAACCCCTCGTACAGCGAGATCTCCAGGCCGGGCACCCGGACGTCGGGCAGCGGGGCGTCGTGCGCGCTGAACATCACGTTGAACAGCGGGTTCCCGGTGCCGTCGGTGTGCCGGCCGAGCGCGCGGGTCAGCTCCTGGACGGGCACGTCCTGGTGCGGCAGGGCGCGGAACAGCACGTCGGTCGCCTCGTCCACCGCCTCGGTGCCGGGCGCGGCCGGGTCGAGCCGCAGGCGCAGCGGCACGGTGTTGACGAACATGCCGACGGTGCCCTCGAAGCCGGGCGGGCGGTTGCCGACCGCGGTGCCGATCACCAGGTCGCGGTGACCGCTGTGGCGGCGCAGCAGTTCGGCGAAGAGCGTGAGCAGGGTGGAGAACGGGGTGTGGCCGTCGGCCTTGGCGCGCTCGCGCAGCCGCTCGGCGAGGTCCGCGCCGACCGACTGGCGCAGCTGCCCGCCGCGGTGGCGGCGCGGGGCCCCGGGGCGGGCCAGTCCGGGCAGCGTGAGACCGACCGGCGCATCGGCCAACTCGCCGGTCCAGTAGGCGAGTCCGCGCTCAAGGTCGGCCTGCCGGGCGGCGTCGGCGGCGCGTACGTGGTCCTCGTAGGAGGGGGCGGCGGGCAGCGTGACGGCGTCGGCCGTGCCGAGCGCGTGGGCGCGGTAGACGGTGAACAGGTCGCGCAGCAGGATCGCGAAGGAGTGGCCGTCGTGCACCAGGTGGTGTTCGACGTGGATCAGCCGGTGGTGGTCGGTGCCGAGACGGGCGAGGTGCCAGCGCAGCAGCGGGGCCTCGGTGGTGTCCAGCGGCTCCCCGGCTTCGGCGGCGAGCAGGGCGCGGAACGCGGCCTCCGGGTCGGGCGCGGTGCTCAGGTCGCTGGTGCGCAGCCGCGGCCCGCTCGTGGTGGCGACCCGCTGGAGCGGCAACCCCTCGGCCTGCTCGACGAGTTCGAGCCGCAGTCCGGGGTGGTGGGCGAGTACGGCGGTGAGGCCGGCCCGGAGCGCGTCGGTGTCCAGCGGGCCCCAGAGGTCGAGGGCGGCGGTGAAGTTGTAGGCGCGGCTGCCGGGCAGCAACTGTTCGTGCAGCCAGACGATCTGCTGCGAGGAGGACAGTTCGAACATGGGCAACTTCCTTGTGGTGTCAGGTGGTTGTTGGGTTCGACGGTGCCAGGGGCGGGCAGCGTGGAGCCCGCCCGGGCCGGGCGCGCCGGGGGTGGTGGCGGGCGCGGCGGGGGTGGTCGGGGCGCACCGGGAGGGCGCGCGGACAGGGCGACCCGATGGGGGGCCGGTTGGGGCGGGCCGGTCGGGGCGGCGGGATCAGGCCGCCGCCGCGCCGAGGTGGCGGCGCAGCGTGGCGAGCAGGTCCGCGAAGGCCGACTCCGCCGCGCCCTGCGGGTGGCGCTCGCGGTCCCAGGCCAGCCGGACCAGCAGGTCCTCGCCGTGCGAGGCGGAGACGGCGAGCGGTGCGGCGAGCGGGCGGCCGGCCAGGTGGACCTCCCGCCCGGTGACGCCGTCGAGCACCAGCGGCGGGCGGCGGTGCAGGTCCTCGAAGGTGAGCAGGCCGTCGAGCGTGCCGGACCAGCCCGCCCCGGCCGAGCGGGCGGCGCGCACCACCTCGTCGTACGGGGTGTCCGCGTGGTCGAGGTCGTCCCACCAGGCGGCGCCCAGCGCGTCCAGCTCCCGGGGCGGGCCGGGCGGCGCGGGGTGGACCAGGGTGTTGAGGAAGCAGCCGAGGACGGGGGCCGCGCCGGCCGGGCGGCCGCCCCAGGGGTAGCCGAGCGCGAGCACCCGGTCGCCGCCGTCGCCGAGGTGGTGCGCGGCGGTGGCGACGGCGTCCAGCAGGGCGGGGAACACCCCGCCCCGGGCGGCTCCGGTCACCGCGGGCAGCCGCTCGGCGAGCATGCCGGTCGACCGGGCGGCGCCGACCGGGCCGGCCGCGCCGGCCGCCCCCGGGGGCTCGGCGAGGGCGCCGAGCCGGGCCGCCCAGTGGGCCCGCGCGGCCTCGCCCGCGGCGTTCGCCTCCGCGGCCAACTGGCCCTCCACCGCCGCACGGTAGGCCTCGACGCCGTCGTCCCCGACGGCGCCCGGCACCTCGTCGTCCGCGGCGTAGGCGGCGCCGAGCCCCTCGGTGACCAGGCCGAGCGACTGCTCGTCGCAGGCGGCGTGGTCCAGGGCGACGGCGAGCAGTTCCTCCTCGTCCTCCGGGCCGGCGGCCAGCAGCAGGCGCAGCGCCGGCCCGTCGGCGGACCGCTCCAGCAACGCTCCGCGCAGCGCCGCCCGGGCCGGGCCGTCGGGGTGGTCCGGGGGGTGCGCCGGTCCGGCCGCGATCCGGGCCACCTCGACGGACGGCTCGCCGGGCCGCAGCACCGGGGTACCGCGCAGCACGGTGAACCCGCCGCGCAGCGCCGGGTGCCGGGCGGCCAGCCGGACGGCGGCGCGGTGCAGCCGGGCCGGGTCGACGGTGCCGCGCGGGAAGGCGAAGAACAGCGGGACGACGTCCGTCCGGGCGCGCGGGTCGCGGTGACGGGTGATCAGGAAGCGGCGCTGGGCGCCGGTGAGCGGGAGCAGGCCCGCCGGGGCGGCCTCGGGGGCGCGGGCGAGGGACCGGTAGCGGGCGAGGTAGGCGGCCGTGATACTGGGGTGCACGGGAGGGTCTCCGCTTCGGGTCGGTTCAGGGCGTTCGGATGTCCAGGGGATCCGCGTCGGCGGCGTCGTCGGCCGGGCCGTCGTCCGGGGCCCGGTCCACCGGGGCGGGCGGCAGGTCCCGCAGGCCGCGCAGGGGGGACAGCAGCAGCGGCACCGGCATCACCAGGAAGCCCGCCGCGCAGAGCCAGAGGGCGGCGCGCGGGCCGGCCGCGTCGGCGACGGCGCCGCCGAGCAGGGCGCCGAGCGGCAGGGTGCCCCAGACCAGGAAGCGCATGGTGGCGTTCATCCGGCCGAGCAGCCGGGGCGGGCAGAGGCCCTGCCGGAAGCTCACCTGGGCGACGTTGTAGACCACCGCGCCGAACAGCACCGCCACCCCGCCGACCGCGAACAGCACCGCCCCGGCGGCGCCGTCGGCCAGCGGCCACAGCAGCGCGAACGGCGCGGTGACCAGCGGGGCGAGCCGGATCAGCCGGGCCTGGCCGACCCGGGCGGCCAGGCGCCCGGCGCACAGCGCACCCGCCAGGCCGCCGACCGCCGTGACCGAGAGCAGGATCCCGATCGCGGCCGGCGAGAGCTCCAGCACCCGCACCCAGAAGACGGTCTGCACCGCCATCAGCACGGCGCCGAAGAGGTTGGACAGCGCGGTGGTGGCCGCGATCACCCGCAGCAGCGGGTGCCGTGTGACGAACCGCAGCCCCTCGGCGACGTCGGCGCGCAGCGAGCGTCCGGGCTCGGGCTCGGGCGGCGCCTCCTCGGCGCGGATCCGGGCGAGCAGCGCCGCCGAGAGCAGGTAGCCGGCCGCGTCGGCGACGATCGCCAGTGGTGCGCCGAGCAGTTGGACCAGGCCGCCGCCGAGGCCGGGCCCGGCGATCTGGGCGGAGGAGCGGACCGTCTCGATCGCGCCGTTGCCGGCCACCAGGCGCTCGCGCGGCAGCAGCACCGGCAGGAAGGACTGGTGGGCGACGTCGAAGAAGACCGTCGCCACGCCGGTGACCAGGGCCACCAGGTAGAGCTGGAGCAGGCCGAGCACGTCCAGCGCGGCGGCCGCCGGGATCGATCCGACGGCGAGGCAGCGCAGCACGTCGGCGCGCACCAGGACGGGCAGTTTGCGCATCCGGTCCAGCCAGGCGCCGGCGGGCAGGCCCACCAGCAGGAAGGCGGCGGTCTCGGCGGCGGTCAGCAGTCCGACCTGGAACGGTGTGGCGTCGAGTTCCACCACCGCCACCAGCGGCAGTGCGACCAGGGTGACCTGACTGCCCGCCTGCGCCGCGACGGCTCCGGAGAGCAGGAGCCGGAAGTCGCGGCGGGCCGGCGGACCGGTGCGGGGCGGGGAGGGCTTGTCGTTCATCGGTTCGACTCTCGGTTACCGCTTCGCTACCGGGCAACCGGCTGGCCGGATTCCGGCCCCCGTCCGAATCGACCGGATCCGACCACTGCCCCCGGCCTCCGCTCCCGTGCGGTCCGCACCACCGCTTCCGGCCCGCCGCCCGCCCCCACGGCCGCGACCAGCGGTGACGCGCCGACCGGCCGTCGGCGGCGGAATGTCCAGTGCTACGTCCGGTATGCGGACCACTGTTTTCGCGCCAGCGGACGGGCATCCTCAACTTGGCCGGAACACAAGAGGTGTTGACGCTACGTCACCTGGAGGCGGCCCGGACGTGGTACCCGCACGCGCGCGGCCCCCGGACCGCGGTCGGTCCGGGGGCCGCGGGGGCCGGGTCGGAGCCCGGCGCCGGGTCAGAGCCCGGCGTCGGGGGTGCGGCCCGCCTGGGCCTGCTCGATGCGCGCGACCAGCATCGCGGCGAGCCGCCGGGTGCCCGCCGGGTCGACCGGGCCGCCCTCGGTGGTGACGGTCGCGACCACCGTGCCCGAGCGCAGCACGACCGCCACGCCGTCGCGGCCCGCCAGCTGGCCCTGGAAGGCGCGGCTCTCCGTTCCCAGCGGGCCGATGTCCGCCGGGCCGTACTTGGTGGTGTCGCCGTAGGCGGCGTACGCCTCCTTGAGGCGGTCCTGGGCCTGCGCCCGGCCGGGCAGGGTGTCGACGCCGAAGCGCACGGTCACCTCGCCCGCGCCGAACCGGGCCTGACCGCTCAGCGGCTTGCCGGTGCACGGCGCGGCGGCGGTGCAGGTGGTGGCGTGGTCGGCGGTGTCGACCCGGCGCTTCTCCTCCTCCCAGCCGGTCATCGCCTTCTGGTCGGGCAGGAGCTGCGCGAGGAGCGCGGAGTCGAGCAGCGGGGTGTCCGAGTCGGGGCCGGTGGCCGGCTGCCCGCCGCCGGCCGTCGCTCCGCCGGCCGGTCCGCCGCCGGGGGCGGCGCCGCCCGGTGCGCCCGTCGACGCGCCCGGGCCCGTCGCGCCGCCCGCCGACGCACCGTCCGCCCCGGCAGCGCCCGCCCCGGAAGCGCCCGCCGACGCTCCGGCCGGCGGGGTGCCGCCGGCGGCCGGGGTACCGGCCGGGGTGCCCGCCGCCGGGGGCGCGGTTCCGTCCGCGGGCGCGGGAGTGCCGGCGGGTGCGGCGGCGGTGGCCGCGCCGGCCGTCGCCGCCGGGCTCGCCGACGCTCCCGCCGCGCCCTTCGCCGCGTCCCCGGAGTGCGCCGAGCCCCCCGAGCCGCACGCCGCCACCGCCGCCAGCAGCACTCCCGTCGCCGCCGCGGCGGCCACCTTCCGACCGGCCGTGCCCATGTCCCGCCCCTCTCGTGTCCGTGGACCCTCAAGATAGACGCGCCTGCCGGCGGGCGGTCCCCCGGGGCGACCGCTCGGGACCGCTCAGGGGCTGTCCGGTGCGGCGGCCCCGGGCACGCCCGGCGGCAGCGGCTCGATCCCCCGCACCCGGCTGATCCTGGTCGGCTCGATCAGCACGACCACCCGGCGCTCCCCGGGGATCCCCCACCCGTACCGCTCGACGCCGAGGTAGGTGCGGGCCAGCCGGTCCATGTTCCGTTCGGCCTCCTCGCCCTCGACGAAGCGCACCGCCCGCCCCCGGATCTGCACCCGGTCGTACGGGTCGGCGGGACCGGCCAGCGAGAGGCAGACCCGCGGGTCCCGCCGCAGGTTCCGTTCCTTGACCCGCCCGACGGAGGTGTTGAACAGCAGCAGGTCCCCCTCCAGCCCCACCCACATCGGGCTCACGTGCGGGGACCCGTCGGCGTTGACCGTGCCGACGTACCAGATGTTCCCCGCCGTGATCCGTTCCCGGACGTCCCTCGTGATCTCGACCATGCGCCAAGTGTTCCCACCCGGTCCCCGCGTACTCCGCTCCCCCGCGCGCGGACGTCACCCGGACCGCCCAGGGCACTCGGGTGAACACGCCCGGGACTTCCACCCGAAGGGCTCATCCGCCGGGCCGCCGCTGCCGCCCTCCGGTGGCACCCGCCGCCACCGTGGTTGACGTTGGATCAGGCGCCCGCCCGTGAGTCCCCTGGCCGACGACGTGTCGGCGATCGCGGGTTCCGCGCCGGAAGGATCATCATCATGCGTTCTGCACGCACGCTGCTCGCCGGGGCCGCCGTCGCCGCGGCCCTCACCGTCGGTGCTCCGCTCGCCTACGCCGATGGCGCCTCCGACCAGGGCAAGAACCTGACCTGGCAGGAGAAGCAGGATAAGGCCGCCAGCCCCGAGGGCCAGAAGACCTGGGAGGAGAAGCAGAAGAGCTCCTCCGGCACCGAGGAGCAGAAGGCGTCCGAGGGCAAGGGCTCGGAGGGCAAGGGTTCCGAAGGCAAGGGTTCCGAAGGCAAGGGCTACGAGGGCAAGGGCGAGGAGAAGGCCCCGCACGGCGGCGTGCACACCGGCGGCGGCGGGCTCGCGCTCTCCGGCGGCGGCCTCGCCTCCGGCGCGGTCCTGCTGCTCGGCGGCCTGGGGGCCGGCGCGGTCGCGCTGCGCCGTGGCCGCCGGACCGCCGGCGCCGCCATCTGACCCCGCGCCGTTCCCGCCGCCTCCCCTCCGGAGGCGCGCGGGGCGGCGCTTCGCCGTGTCGGGCCCGCGCCTGCGCGGGGCGGGCCGCGGAGAGGAGTACGAGCGACGATGGCCGGTCCGGTCCCCGGTACCTCCCGGCTGCTGCGCGCGGGCATGGGCGCGGCGGCGGTCGGTCTGCTGCTGATCTACAACTCGGTGGACACCGTCCCGGCGGACGGTTCCGTGCCGGGGCAGGCCGCTCCCCCGGCGGCCACCGCCGCGGCCGTACCGGGCGGTGCCGCCCCCTCGGGCGCGGGCGCGCCCGCCGCACCGGTCGAGGCGGCCCCGCCGCTGAAGCGCGCCAAGCCGACCAGGCTGCGCATCCCGCAGATCAACGTGGACGCCCCCTTCACCGAGCTGGCCCTGAACCCCGCCGGACAGCTCGACGCCCCGCCGCCGGACGACAAGAACCTGGTCGGCTGGTACCGCGACGGCGTCTCGCCCGGCGAGCGCGGCGCCGCGGTGGTCGCCGGGCACGTCGACACCACCAAGGGACCGGCGGTGTTCCTGCTGCTCAGCCTGATGCTGCCGGGCAACAAGGTGGAGGTCCAGCGGGCCGACGGCACCGTCGCCGTGTTCGTGGTCGACGCCGTGGAGACCTTCGCCAAGGACGCCTTCCCCGACCAGCGGGTCTACGGGAGGACGCCCGACGCGCAGCTGCGGCTGATCACCTGCGGCGGCACCTACGACAAGAAGCGCCGGGACTACCTCGACAACGTGGTGGTCTTCGCGCACCTGGAGTCCTCGCGCCCGGCGTGAGCGGCTCCGGCGTCACCGCGACCGCCGGCCCCCTCCTCGGGGGCCGGCGGTCGCGGCGCGTCCGGGGCGGGCGGGTCAGCCGCGCACCACGGCCTCGAAGGCGTGCAGGTACGGGTTGACCGGGCGGACCTCGCGGACGTCGAGCCCGGCCTCGGTCATCAGCCGGACCATGCTCGTCTCGGAGTGCTTGGCCCCGCCGACGTTGAGCATCAGCATGAGGTCCATGGCGGTGGTGAACCGCATCGAGGGGCTGTCGTCGACGAGGTTCTCGACCACCACGACCCGGGCGCCCGGGCGGGCGGCGGCGACCACGTTCGCCAGGGTGCGGCGGGTGCTCCCGTCGTCCCACTCCAGGATGTTCTTGATGATGTAGAGGTCCGCGGCCACCGGGATGTCCTCCCGGCAGTCGCCGGGGACCAGCCGGGCCCGGTCGGCGAACGCGCCGCCGTCGCGCAGCCGGGGGTCGGCGCCGGCCACCACCTTGGGCAGGTCGAGCAGGGTGCCGTGCAGCGCCGGGTGCTTCTCCAGCAGGCTGGCGAGCACATGGCCCTGGCCGCCGCCGATGTCGGCCACCGAGCCGATGCCGGTGAGGTCGAGGTAGCCGGCGAAGTCGGCGGCGGACTGCCGGCTGGAGGTGGTCATCGCCTTGTCGAAGACCTTGGCGGACTCGCCCCCGTCGCTGTGCAGGTAGTCGAAGAACTCCTTGCCGAACAGCTCGGGGAAGACGTTGCGGCCCGAGCGCACCGCCTCGTCCAGCTTGGGCCAGGCCTCCCACGTCCACGGCTCGGTGCACCACAGGGAGATGTAGCGCAGGCTGTTCGGGGCGTCCTCGCGCAGCAGCCGGGACATCTCGGTGTGGGCGAAGCGGTCGCCGTCGAGCTCCTCGAAGATGCCGTAGCAGGTGAGGGCGCGCAGCAGGCGGCGCAGCTGCCGGGGTTCGGTGCCGAGGTCGGCGGCGAGGTCGGTGACGGTGGCGGGGGTGTCGCCGAGCGCGTCGGCGGCACCGAGCCGGGCGGCCGCGCGGACGGCGGCGGCGCAGGCGGCGCCGAAGACGAGCTCCCGCAGGCGCATGGCGGCCTGCGGGGTGGTGGCGGGTGCGGTGGTCATGGACCGTTTCTCTGCTTTCTGCGGGAACGGGATGGCGCGGGGCTTCGGGGTGCTGGGGGCGGGCGGACCGGTCAGCAGTGGCCGGCCGGCTCGGAGACCGCGCACTGGTTGCGGGCGAAGGCGTTGTCGGTGCCGGTGTCGCGGTCGGCGAGGTCGGCCGGGCCGTTGCCGAGCACGAGGTTGTCGGCCACGGTGTTGCGGGCGTTGGCCACGCCGACCACGCTGCGGACGAGCACGATGCCGCCGGAGAACGGTGAGGCGCCGACGTTGTCGCGGACCTCGTTCTCCGTCACGGCCGTCTCCTCGGCCCCGGTGAGGACGATGCCGGCGCCCTGGATGTGGTCAAGCCGGGGGTTGGGCGGGCAGTAGCGGTTGTTGGCGAGCACCTGGTTGCGGAAGACGGTGAGCGCGCCGGCCCGGGGCACGCCCTCGTCGCCGACGACGAAGATGCCGCCGCAGTTGCCGTGGATCCGGTTCTGCTCGATGCTCAGGTCGCGCAGCCGGCGCACGGTGACGCCGATCCGGTTGTCGGTGAGCAGGTTGCCGCTGACCAAGGTGCCGTCGGCGGACAGGGCGCCGCCCTCGCTGTCCACGGTGTTGGCGAGGAAGACGCCGGACTGGCCGTTGCGGGCGGACTCGTTGGCGGTGATCACGCCCCGGGTGGACTTCTCCTGGCTGATGCCCTGCTGGCCGTTGTCGTGGACGTAGGTGGCGCGGACGGTCAGGCCGGTGGTGCCGGTGGCGTTGATGCCGTTCTTGCGGAAGCCGGTGACGGCGAGCGCCTCGACGGTGACGCCCTCCAGCAAGCGGTCGTCGGTGCCGGCCACGCAGAGGCCGTGCCCGGCGGCGGAGCAGGCGGCGGCCAGGTCGGCGGCGGTGGCGGGAGCGGCGGCGGTGGTGGTGGCCGCGGCGGGCGCGGCGGCGGACGTCGAGGAAGCGGGGGCGGCGGGCGCGGCGGCGGTGGCCGGGGCCGCCGCCTCGGCGGGAAGGATCACGCTCTCCGGGCCGGCGCCGCGCAGGGTGACGCCGGGTGTGGTGATCCGGACGCTGCCCCGGTACTCGCCGGGCAGCAGCTGCACGACGTCGCCCGGCCGGGCGGCGTCGAGGGCCTGCTGGATCGATCCTCCGGGTGGCACCACCTGCAGTTCCCCGTCGGCGTGCGCGGGCGCGGCGCCGACGGCGGTGAGGACGGTGGTCAGGGCGGTCGTGGCGGCGGCGGTGGCCGCGGCGAGGTGGTGGACCCGTCGCGTGGGCATGAGTGATGACCTCTTTCTGGCACGCCGCCGCGTGGGAGCCCCGACGCGCTCGTGGGGGCCATCGGCACGGTGACGCAAGGTGAGCGGGGGATGACGGCCGGTGGGTGTCGGCCGAATCGACGCTAGGGGCGCGCCGATGCCCCCGCCACCAGGGTTGGGCTGCCGGACTGACGGGGCGTCGGGCCGGGCGTGTCCGGGGCCGCGCCCGGCGGCGGCCCGGCGGCGGTCCGGCGTCCGGTGGCGGCCCGTCAGCCGGCGCGGACCCCCGGCGCCGACCCCCGGCCGGAGCGGCGGGCGGAGCGGCGGGGCGGAGCGGCGGGCGGGAACCGGCCGAAGGCCCCGGCGTGCCGTCCGTCCCGCTCCGCGTGCCATGCTCGGAGCCATGAGCACCACCAGCCCCGCCCCCGTGATCCCCGCACCGGCCGCCGCCCCCGGCCCGCCGTCCCCGGCCGCCCGCCGCAACCCGGTCGGCGCCCATGTGCCGGTGGCGGCCCGGGGCCTGGCGGGGACCGGCCTGGCGTACGCCCGCCGGGTGGGCGCCGAGACGGTGCAGGTGTTCGTGGCGAACCCGCGCGGCTGGGCGACCCCGGCCGGCAACACGGCGCAGGACGAGGAGTTCCGCGCGGCCTGCGCCGAACGGGCGCTCCCCGCCTACGTCCACGCGCCGTACCTCATCAACTTCGGCTCGGACAACCCGGCCACCCGTGAGCGCTCGGCCGACTCGCTGCGCCACTCGCTGCTGCGCGGGCACGCGATCGGCGCGCTGGGCGTGGTGCTGCACACGGGTTCGGCGGTCGGCACGGCACCGGACGGCGGCTCGCGCCGGGCCGAGGCGATGGCCCAGGTCCGGGCCGACGTCCGCCCGCTGCTGGACGAGCTGGACGCGCTCGGCGAGGACGCGCCGTGGCTGCTGCTGGAGCCGACCGCCGGCCAGGGCCGCTCGCTCTGCTCGCGGATGGAGGACCTCGCCGAGTACCTGGACGCGCTGGACGGCCACCCCCGGGTCGGGGTCTGCCTGGACACCTGCCACGCCTTCGCGGCCGGGCACGACCTGGCGGCGCCGGGCGGCGTCCGGGAGACCCTGGACGCACTGGTCGGGGCCGCCGGCCCGGGCCGGCTGCGGCTGATCCACGCCAATGACTCCGAGGACGCGGTCGGCGCGCGCAAGGACCGGCATGCCAACATCGGTGACGGCCTGATCGGCGCCGAGCCGTTCCGCGAGCTGTTCGAGCACCCGGCCACGGCCGGCGTCCCGCTGATCGTGGAGACCCCGGACCGCAAGCACGGCGGCGACGGCACCGGCCATGCCCGGGACATCACCGCGCTCAAGGCGCTGCGGGCCCGCGCCGCCGCCCTGCCCGGCGAGGTCCGCCCCGCGCCGCCCCGCCGCCTCCCCCGGTAGCACCTCCCGGGCTGCCGGTGCGCGGCCCCGATGGCAGGCTGGGACGCGTTCACGCGTCCCGAGGACGGGGGGTCTCCCGATGAGCCCGACCCGGAGGTTGGCCGAGCTGCCGTGCGGACGCCGCAGCAAGTGGGTGGTGCTGGCCCTGTGGCTGGTGCTGCTGGTGGTGGCGGGCCCGCTGGCGGGCAAGCTCGCCGACGCCGAGGACAACCAGGCCTCCAGTTGGCTTCCGAGCAACGCCGAGTCCACCCGGGTGCTGAACGAGCAGCGGGCGTTCCAGCCGGTGGACACCGCCCAGGCGGTGGTGGTCTACGTACGCGACGGCGGGATCACGCCCGCCGACCGGGCCGAGGCGGCCCGGGACGCCGAGGCCTTCGCCGCCGCCCCGCACGTGCTCGGCCGGATCACCGGACCGGTGGAGTCGGCCGACGGCCAGGCGCTGCAGACCATCGTGCCGGTCGACATCGGCACCGGCGGCTGGCAGGACCTGCGCCCGGCCGTGGACAGCCTGCGCGCCACCGCCGCCGGGAACAGCCTCGGCATGACCACCCATGTCACCGGCCCGGCCGGGGTCGGCGCCGACCAGGCGGAGGCCTTCGCCGGGATCGACTCCACCCTGCTCGCGGCCACCGTCAGCGTGGTGATCGTCCTGCTGCTGCTCACCTACCGCAGCCCGGTGCTGTGGACGCTGCCGCTGTTCTCGGCGGCCGGGGCGCTGGTGGTCGCGCAGGCGGTGATCTACCTGCTGGCCGACCACGCCGGGCTGACCGTCAACGCGCAGAGCGCCGGCATCCTCATCGTGCTGGTGCTCGGCGCGGGGACGGACTACGCGCTGCTGCTCACCGCCCGCTACCGGGAGGAGCTGCGCCGGCACGAGGACCGGCACGAGGCGATGGCCTTCGCCCTGCACCGGGCCGGGCCCGCCATCCTGGCCTCCTCGGCGACCGTGGTCGTCTCGATGCTCTGCCTGCTGGTCGCCGAGATGAACTCGACCAGCGGGCTCGGCCCGGTCTGCGCGATCGGCGTGCTGGTGGCGCTGGCCGCGATGCTGACCCTGCTGCCGGCCCTGCTGGTGATCGTCGGCCGCTGGGTGTTCTGGCCGGTGCGGCCGGCGTTCGGCACCCCGGAGCCGACCCGGACCGGGCGCTGGGCGCACGTCGGGGCCTGGATCGGGCGCCGTCCGCGCAAGGTCTGGACCGGCACCGCGCTGGCGCTGGCGGTCTGCTGCGTCGGGCTGGTCTCGCTGGACGCGACCGGTCTCAGCACGGCCGGCACCTTCACCGGCAGGCCGGACTCGGTGGTCGGCCAGGAGGTGCTGGCGGAGCACTTCCCGGCCGGCACCGGCGCGCCGCTGACGGTCGTCTCGGCGGCCGGCGAGGCCGGGGCGGTGCGCGCGGTGACGCAGCGGACGCCCGGGGTGGCGGGCACCACGGAGCCGGTGACCCACGAGGACCGGGCGATGTTCCAGGCGACGCTCACCGATCCGCCGGACAGCGGCCCGGCCAAGGACACCGTGGACCGGCTGCGCACCGCCGTGCACGCGGTGCCGGGCGCCGACGCCGAGGTGGGCGGCTCGACGGCGGTGATCCTGGACGCGGGGCGGGCCGCGTCGGCCGACAACCGGACGATCATCCCGCTGGTCCTGGGCGTCGTCCTGGTGATCCTGGCGCTGCTGCTGCGCGCGGTCACCGCGCCGCTGGTGCTGATCGCCACCGTCGTGCTGTCCTACGCGGCGGCGCTCGGCATCAGCGCGTTCTTCTTCGCGCACGTCTTCCACTTCGAGGGCCAGGACAACGCCTTCCCGCTCTTCGTCTTCGTGTTCCTGGTCGCCCTCGGCATCGACTACAACATCTTCCTGATGACCCGGGTCCGCGAGGAGGCCGCCCAGCACGGCACCCGGCGCGGCGCGGTGACCGGTCTGGCCGCCACCGGTGGCGTGATCACCTCGGCCGGTCTGATCCTCGCCAGCACCTTCGCCGTGCTCGGCACGCTGCCGATCGTCGGCTTCGCCGAGATCGGCTTCGCGGTGGCCCTCGGTGTCCTGCTGGACACCCTGGTGGTGCGCTCGGTCCTGGTCACGGCGCTGACCCTGGACCTGGACCACCGCATGTGGTGGCCGAGCAGGTTGTCCAGGCAAGTTCCTCCGCCCGAGGAGGAGTTGGCCAGACAGCTTTAAGTTACCAATGAGTTCATATGGTTATCGTTCGCCGTCTGGACGACCGTGGCCCGGCGTCGCTTGACTGCGGGCATGCCAACTCCCTCCGTGCGCCTCGCCGCCGCCTGCGCGGCCGCCGCAGCACTGATCGCCCCGCTCGCCGCCGCGCCGGGCGCGTACGCCGCCCCCGCCGAGAGCGCCTCCGTTCCCGCGCTCAAGGTGCTGACGTACAACGTCTTCCTGATGAGCAAGAACCTCTACCCCAACTGGGGCCAGGACCACCGGGCGAAGGCGATCCCGGCCGCCGCCGTCTTCCAGGGCCAGGACGTCGTGGTGCTCCAGGAGGCCTTCGACAACGCCGCCTCCGATGCGCTGGTCGCCCAGGCCTCGGCCGCGTACCCGTACCACACCCCCGTGGTCGGGCGCTCCACCAGCGGCTGGGACGCCACCTCCGGCGCCTACAGCTCCGCCACCCCCGAGGACGGCGGCGTCACCCTGCTCAGCAAGTGGCCGATCCTGCGCAAGGAGCAGTACGTCTTCAAGGACGCCTGCGGCTCGGACTGGTTCTCGAACAAGGGCTTCGTCTACGCCGTGCTGAACGTCAACGGCCTGCGCACCCACGTGATCGGCACCCACCTGCAGTCCACCGACACCGGCTGCTCCGCGGGCCAGCCGGCGGCGATCCGGGCCGCCCAGCTCAAGGCGATGAAGGCGTTCGTGGACGCCAAGAACATCCCCGCCGCCGAGCCGGTCGTGCTCGCGGGGGACCTCAACATCGACGCGCACGGCGGCGAGTACCCCGCGCTGCTGGCCAACGCGGGCGTCGCCCCGGCCACCACCCGCGACGGCTGGGCGAACTCCTTCGACACCGCGGACAACTCGATCGCCGCCTACCGCTACCCGGGCGAGCCCAAGGAGGACCTCGACCACGTCCTCTACCGGGCCGACCACGCGCGCCCGGCGAACTACGTCAACACGGTGGTCCGCTTCCACAGCGCGCCGTGGACGGTGAGCAGTTGGGGCACCAGCTACACCTACCAGGACCTGTCCGACCACTACCCGGTCACCGCGGGCTGACCGGCCGGCGGCGGCGGTTCACCGGGGTCGGCCGGCCCCGGTGAACCGGCGGTAGGCGGCGGCGAGCGCGGCGTCCGGCGAGCGGCCGCGGGAGGTGGGACCGGGCGGGCCCAACTCGTCCAGCGCGGTGGTCACTCCGCCCTCCGGCTCGTCGCCCTGGCCGGGCACCGTACCCTGCCAGAAGACGTCGAGCAGCTCGGCGAGCGGGCGTTCGCCGAGGGCGGCATCGAGCCCTGTCCCGTCGAGGTCCGCGGCGTCGAAGGCGGTCACGGTTCACTCCCCCGTCACGTCGGCGGACAGCGTCAGCAGCTCGCGCAGCCGCTCGGCCGGCAGCTCGGCCAGCCACTGCTCGCCCTCGCCCACCACCGCCTCGGCCAAGGTCCGCTTGGCGTCGAGGAGTTCGCCGATCCGCTCCTCGACGGTACCGGCGCAGACCAGCCGGCGCACCTGCACGGCGCGGCGCTGGCCGATCCGGTGCGCGCGGTCGGTGGCCTGGTCCTCGACCGCCGGGTTCCACCAGCGGTCCAGGTGGATCACCTGGTTGGCGGCGGTCAGGTTGAGCCCGGTGCCGCCCGCCTTCAGCGACAGCAGGAACACCCGCGGCCCGTCCGGCGACTGGAACCGCGCGACCATCTCCTCCCGCCGCCCGCGCGGCACCGCGCCGTGCAGATAGAGCACCTCCTCGCCCAACGTCCGCCGCAGGTAGGGCCGGAGCATGGTGCCGAACTCCGCGTACTGGGTGAAGACCAGCACCCGGTCACCCTCCGCCAGCGCCTCCGTCAGCAGCTCGACCAGCCGCTCCACCTTGCCCGAGCGCCCGGCCACCGCCGTGCCGTCGTGCAGGAGTTGGGCCGGGTGGTTGCAGACCTGCTTGAGCCGGCCGATCGCCGCCAGCACCGCGCCCTTGCGCTCGACGCCGCGCAGCCCGCCGAGCCGCTCCAGCAGGTCGGCCACCACCGCGCGGTAGAGCCCGGCCTGTTCCGCCGTCAGCAGGCAGGAGACGGTGAACTCCTGCTTGGCGGGCAGGTCCTGGACGATCAGCGGGTCGTCCTTGCGCCGGCGCAGCAGGAACGGGCCGGTGACCCGGCGCAGCCGGGCCGCCGCGTCCGGGCTCCCGGTCTGCTCGACGGGGATCGCGAAGCGCTCCCGGAACGCCTCCGGGCTGCCGAACAGCCCGGGGTTGGCGAAGTCCAGGACGGCGTGCAGATCGGCCAGCCGGTTCTCCACCGGGGTGCCGGTGAGGGCGATCCGCGGGCCGGAGCGCAGCGAGCGCAGCGCCCGGGACTGCCGGGCCGAGCGGTTCTTGATGTGCTGGGCCTCGTCGGCGACGATCCGCCGCCAGTGGACGGCCCGCAGCTCGGCGGCGTCCCGCTGGACCAGGCCGTAGGTGGTGATGACCAGGTCGGCGGCCGCGTCGGGCGCGGTGCGGCCGGGCCCGTGGTGGACGTGCACCCGCAGGCCGGGCGCGAACCGGGCGGCCTCGCGCTGCCAGGTGCCGACCATCGACATCGGGCAGACCAGCAGCACCGGCCCGCGCTCGCCGCGCTGCCGCTCCAGGGCGAGCAGGGCCAGGGTCTGCACGGTCTTGCCGAGGCCCATGTCGTCGGCGAGCACGGCGCCGAGGCCCAGCCGTCCGAGCGCGTCCAGCCAGGCCAGCCCCCGTCGCTGGTAGGGGCGGAGGGTTCCGGTGAAGTCCTCGGGCAGCTGCGGGGCGCGCTCGGCGGTCCCGGTCCGGCCGGCCAGCAGGTCGCCGACGGGGCCGGTGGCGTGCACGGCGGTGACCGGCAGCCCGTCCACCACCGCGCCGTCCTCCACGGCCAGCCGCAGCAGCTCGACCGGCTCCATGGTGCCGGTGCCGTGCTCGGCCAGGAACCTCACGGCGGCGGCCAGTTGGGCCTGGTCGACCTCGATCCAGCGGCCGCGCAGCCGGACCAGCCCCTGCTGGGCCGCGGCGAGGTCGGCGAGCTCCTGCTCGGTGAGCATGGACTCTCCGAGGGCGAGGCGCCACTCGAAGGCGAGCACGGCGTCCCGGTCGACCTGCGCGGTGCGCGCCACCGCGGACGGGTCGCCGGCCGGGGCGCCTGCCGTCAGCACCAGGCCGAGCCGGGGGCGGCGCTGCCACCAGGCGGGCAGCAGGACCCCGAAGCCGGCGCGGGCCAGCGCGGGCGCGCCCTCGCGCAGGAAGCGCAGGGCGTCCTCCCGGTCGAGCCGGGCCTCGGTCGGGAAGGTGCCCGCGAGCCGTGGCCGCAGCCCCGGGTCCACCCGGAGGGCCCGGGCCAGCTCGGCCCGGTAGGCCTCGGCCGGGTCGCCCGACCCGGCGGGCAGGGCGCGGACGAGTGCCTGGTACCCCGGGTCGGCGGCGGCGCCCGGCCTCAGGGCTGCGGCGGGGACCACCAGGGAGGGGCGGGCGGCGGCGCGGACCAGCAGGTCGAGCCGCCAGGTGTCGGCGCGCACCCCGCCGTCGGGGGCGTCCGGGTCGGGGCCGAGCGGTTCGGTGAGGCGGAAGTCGAGCCGCAGCGGCGCGTCCGCCGGGCGGACGGCCTCCCAGGCGGCGAGCCGCTCGGTCAGGGCGGCGGGCGGGGCCTCGGCGAGCCGGCCGTCGGGGCCGTGCAGGGCGGCGAGGAACGGGTCGGCGGGCGGGTCGAGGTCCGCGAGGGCGACCCGGGCCTCCTGGTCGACGAGGGTGTCGAGCAGGGCGGTGAACAGGGCGGCGGCCGAGGGGGCCGGTGCGGTCGGGGGCGGTGCGGCCGAGGGCGGGGTCGGGGCGGTCGGGGTCGGGGTCGGGGCGGCCGGCGAGGGCCGGGCGGCCGGCGCGGGCAGGGCGGCGGGGTGTTCGGCGCGGCAGACCGGCGGGCAGCCGGCGATCAGCGCGGCCGCCTCCCGGCGGGCCGGGGCGTCCGGGGCGGGCCGCCAGCGGGCGTACCACTGCCCCGTCTCCTCGGTCAGTGCCGGCAGCAGCCGTCCCCGCCCGACCAGCCGCCAGGCGAGGTCGTGCACGGCGGCCAGCCAGCGCACCGAGGCGCCGTACGCCAGCTCGGCCGCGGTACCGTCGGGCCGCCGGACGGTGGCGCCCGGCCAGTGCGGGTCGTGCAGCGCGCCGAGCAGCTGGGCGGTCTGCGCGGGGTCGAAGAGCAGTGCGGGCACCCGGCACGGCGCGAGCGTCACCGGGCGCGGCAGCGCGCCCACTGGAAGGTCCGGGGAGGGCGTCGGCCGCCCGCCGAGGGCCGGCAGCAACAGCCCGGTCCACCGCTCGGCGGCCTGCTCGGCCAGCCAGCCGAGCCCCGGTCCGACCTCCCCCAGCAGCCGCGCCACCTCACCGGCCGGGCAGGCGAACGGGTGCGCCGTGCCACCGCGCCCGCCCGGAGCGGGCGCCTCCCCGCGGTACACCGCCGCGTCCTCCGCCCAGACGGCGAGCCGGCCGTCGGCGCGCCAGAGCGCGTGCAGGGCGTACATCGGGGGGTGGCACCTCTCGGGGGCGGAAACGGAACGGGCTTCCCACCCTAGTCCGCGCCAACGACAGCGCGGCCCGCCGTCGGGAGGACGGCGGGCCGCGCGATCACCGGAGGGCGGTCACCTGGGAGTGATCTCGCCCATCTCCCCCCAGCCGTCCATGCCGGGGATCTCGATCGAGACGATCCGCGGCTTGCCGGCCACCGCGTACGACATGTCCTCCATCGCCTTCACGAAGTGCGCGGACTCCACGTGCGCCTTGCCCGCGTCGCCGTCCCGGAACGCCTCGACCAGGACGAACTCGTGGGGGTCGTCGACGCTGCGGGACCACTCGAAGAAGAGGTTGCCGGGCTCGTCGCGGGTGGCCCGGGTGAAGTCGTCGACGAGGCCGAGCCATTCGTCGGCGCGCTCCGGGCGGACCGCGAACTTGACGGTGATGAAGATCATGGGACTTCCTTTCGTTCCACGCCCGCCCGCGGCCGTCCGGGAAGCGACGGCCTCTCAACGGGCGCAGGGGCCATTCTCCCAGGTCGGAGCGGGCACCGGGGCCCGCGGTGGTCCGCCGGGCGGGCGCACCCGGCGGACCCGTACCCGGATGGATCATCTGGCGCGCGGGGCAGGGGATGTGCCCCTACGGTGCGGTGCGAGGGGGCTTCCTGAACGAGAGGTGTCAACTGCCATGGCGGGAAAGTTCGAGCTGTACACCGATGAGAGCGGCATGCACCGGTTCCGGCTCAAGGCGAGCAACGGATCGATCGTGGTGACGGGCGACCCGCAGGAGAACCGGGACGACTGCCTGAAGAGCATCGAGTCGATCCGCAAGCTCGCCCCCTACGCGGAACTGAAGGAGGCGGCCGCCGGGTCGGCGTCCTGAGGGCTCCGAGGGCGCGCCGAACGGGTTCGGCGGCGCCAGGGACCGCGCGGAACGCGGGTCGGCGGGACAATTCGCCGACCCGCGTTCGTTTGTACGACAGATCCCTTTGGCCGCGTGCACGCCGGACGCGGACAGAACACAGGCATGCGTGTCGTCATCGTCACCGAATCCTTTCCCCCCGAGGTCAACGGCGTCGCCCACAGCGTGCTGCGGACCGCCGAGCACCTGCTCCGCCGGGGGCACCAGCCGCTCGTCGTCACGCCGGCGCCCGCGCGCGGCGCCCAGAGTCCCTCGCACACCTTCGGCGCCGGCGGCGTGCCGCAGGAGCTGCCGGTCGTGCACGTCCCCTCCCTCCCGCTGCCCGGCTACCCGCAGGTCCGGATCGCGCTGCCCAGCCGGCAGCTCGCCGCCGCGATCCGGGGGCACCGGCCCGACCTCGTCCACCTGGCCAGCCCGTTCGTGCTCGGCGCGCGCGGCGCGCAGGTCGCCGCCCGGCTCGGGGTGCCGGTGGTCGCCGTCTACCAGACCGACCTCGCCGGCTACGCGCACGCCTACCGGGCCGGGCGCGGCCTCGGCGAGGCGGCCGCCTGGCACCGGATCCGCACCGTCCACGGCCTCGCCGCCCGCACGCTCGCGCCGTCCACCCCCGCCGCCCAGGACCTCACCGCGCACGGCGTCGCCAGGGTCCAGCTGTGGCCGCGCGGCGTGGACTCCGTCCGCTTCCACCCGCGCCACCGCGACGAGGCGCTGCACCGGGCGCTCGCCCCCGGCGGCGAGGTGCTGGTCGGGTACGTCGGGCGGCTCGCGCCGGAGAAGCGGGTCGACCTGCTCGCCCGGACCTCGACGCTGCCCGGGGTGCGGGTGGTGGTCGTCGGCGACGGGCCCTCCGCCCCCGGGCTGAAGGCCGCCATGCCCGGCGCCGTCTTCCTCGGCCGGCGCACCGGCGAGGAGCTCGCCCGATGTTTCGCCACCCTGGACGTCTTCGTGCACACCGGGCCGCTGGAGACGTTCTGCCAGACCATCCAGGAGGCGATGGCCAGCGGGGTCGCGGTGGTCGGCCCGGCCGCCGGCGGTCCGCTCGACCTGGTCGCGCACCACCGCACCGGCCTGCTCGTCCCGCCCCGGGACGGCGCGGCGGTGGCCCGGGCGGTGACCGCCCTCGCCGGGGACGCCGAGCTGCGGGCCGCGTACGGGCGCGCGGGACGGGCGGAGGTGACCGCCCGCACCTGGGAGGCGGTCGGGGACCTGCTGCTGCGGCACTACGCCGAGGTGCTCGCGGAGCACCACGGGGCGGTGGCCCCCGGGAGCGGGCCGGCGGCTCCGTCCTCCGCCGACGAGACCGGCCGGCCGGCCGCCCCGCTGACGGAGGAACTGTCCGCATGACCGCCGGCTCGCTGCGGATCGTCCGGGTGGCCAACTTCGTCACCCCCGTCTCCGGCGGACTGCGCACCGCGCTGCGTCACCTCGGCGCGGGCTACCGGGCCGCCGGACACACCCCCGTGCTCGTCGTGCCCGGGGAGCGGCGCACCGTCGAGGAGGACGAACAGGGGCTGGTCGTCACGCTGCCGGGCCCGGTGCTGCCCGGCAGTGGCGGGTACCGGCTGCTCACCGACCGGCGGGCGGTGGCCGCCGAACTCGAACGGCTCGCCCCCGACCGGCTGGAGGTCTCCGACCGCACCACGCTGCGCTGGACGGGTGCCTGGGCCCGGCGGCACGGCGTGCGGTCGGCGATGGTGTCGCACGAGAGCGCCGTCGGGCTGCTGCGGACCTGGGGCGCGCCCGGAGCGGCCGCCGACGCCGCCGCCGACCGGCTCAACGGCCGGACCGCCCGGTCGTACGACACGGTGATCTGCACGACCGAGTGGGCCGCCGCCGAGTTCCGGCGGCTGGGCGTGCGGAACCTTGCGCGCGCCCCGCTCGGCGTGGACCTCGCCGCCCTGCGCCCGCCCACCGCCGCCGACCGCGCGGCGGAGCGGGCCCGGTACGCGGCCCCGGAGCAGGTGCTGCTGGTGCTCTGTTCCCGGCTCTCCACCGAGAAGCGCCCCGCGCTCGCCCTCGACGCCCTGGCCGCGCTGCGCTCCGCCGGGGTGGACGCGGTGCTGGTGGTGGCCGGCACCGGGCCGCTGCGCTCGCGCCTCGCCGCCCGGGCCGCGCGGGAACGGCTGCCGGTGCACCTGCTCGGCCACCTGGCCGGCCGGGACGCCGTCGCCCGGCTGCTGGGCTGCGCGGACGCGGTGCTGGCGCCGGGGCCGGTGGAGACCTTCGGGCTGGCGGCGCTGGAGGCGCTCGCCTGCGGCACCCCGGTCGCCGTCAACCGGGGCTCCGCCCTGCCCGAGCTGGTCGGCACGGCGGGTGTGGCCGCCGAACCGACCGGCGCGGGCTTCGCGGACGCGGCGCGCGAACTGCTCGCACGCCCCGAAGCGGCCCGGCGCGCCGCCGCCCGCGCCCGGGCCGAACGGTACGGCTGGCCCGCGGCCGTGGCGGCCTTCCTCGCCGCGCACGGCGCGGCGCCCGTCACCGCCGCCGTCGACGTCGCCGTCGACGTCGCCCCGAGGAGCGGGAGGGAGGCCCGGTGAACACCGTCGCCGCAGTGGACGGAGGGGGCGGCACCGTCCCGGACGCCGCGTACGGCGCGACCCGCGGGGACGGGCGGCGGACCGGCGAGCCGGTGCGGTTCGTCGCCCTCGGCGACTCGCTCACCGAGGGCATCGGCGACCCGATCGCCGACGGCTGGCGCGGCTGGGCTGCCCTGCTCGCCCGGTCCCTGGCCCCGCCGCAGGCCGGGGTCGAGTTCACCAACCTCGCCCGCAGCGGCGCACTCACCACCGATCTGACGACGGAGCAGCTGCCGGCGGCGATCGCGCTGCGGCCGCAGTTCGCCGCCGTGGTGGCCGGCGGCAACGACACCCTGCGGTCCGGCTTCGACGTCGGCCGCACCACCACCGCCCTGGACACCGTCCTCGGCCGGCTCACCGGCAGCGGCGCGGTGGTGCTCACCGCCTGCCTGCCCGACCCGGGCGCCCTGCTGCGCCTGCCCCGCCCGCTCGCCCGGCCGCTGGCCCGGCGGATGCGGGCGGTGAACACCGTGGTGCACGCGCTCTCCGCCCGCCACCGGGCGGTCCACCTGCACATCGCCGAACTGCCCTGGACGGCGCAGCGCCGGCTGCTCAGCGTCGACCGCCTCCACCCGAGCGCCGAGGGCCACCACCTGATCGCCCGCGGCTTCCACGAACTCCTCGCCACCGCCGACCGCCCGCTCGGCCCGGCCCCCGCCCCGGAACCCGCCGAACCCCCGCCCGGCACCCTGTCCGACGTCTGGTGGATGGCCACCAAGGGCACCCGCTGGATCGCCGACCGCAGCACCGACCTGCTCCCCGGCCTGGTCGTCCTCGCCGCCACCGAGGGCTACGCCCGCCTCCGCGGCACCACCGACCATCAGGACCGCCACATGACCCACGCCACCACCACCGCCCTCTCCACCCTCCCACCCCACCCCACCCCGTAACCCCCAAAGCCGCCCCCCGCAAGCAGAAACGTTTCCTCCCCGCCAGCCCCTCCCACCCACCCGCCGGAGCAAGAAGTCGACGTGACCGACTTCCCACTCCCCTCCCAACCGGCGAACGGCATGGAGCACACGCGAAGTGCGCAGCCGGGGGGGGCGGCCGCCCTTGCCCGACCACAGGAACAGAAAGTCGGCCACACCGACTTCCCACTCCACCCCAACCAGAACACCCCAGCGCCGAGCTGAAGGAACGTTTCCCCCCACGTGGAGAGCGGACCCCTGAGGCCACTTTCACGCAGCCGCCGGAGTGGAAAGTCGGCCACATCGACTTCCCACTCCACCCCAGCCGGCGAATGAGGTGAAGCTCGCACGAAGTGCGCAACCAGGAGGGCGGCCACCCTCGGGCGGCCGCGGGAGCAGAAAGTCGGCCACACCGACTTCCCACTCCACCCCAACCGGAACACCCGAGCGCCGAGCTGAAGGAACGTTTCCTCGGACGTGGCGGACGGATCGCGACAGTCCCTTTCATGTGATCGCTGGAGTGGGAAGTCGGCCACGTCGACTTCCCACTCCACCCCAACTGGCCGGCTGGAAAGCCGAGATGCAGGAACGTTTCCTCGGACTTGGCGAGCGGATCGCGGCGGCCGCTTTCACGCAGCTGCTGGAGTAGGAAGTCGGCCAGATCGACCTTCCGCTCCAGCTCAACCGGCGAATGAGGTGAAGCATGCGAGAGGGTGATGGGTAGCTGCTGGAGTAGGAAGTCGGCTACGTCGACTTCCTACTCCGGGCCGAACGGTGGAACGGGGGGCGGGGTGGGGAAAGGTTTCTGCTGGTGTGGGGGGCGGGATGGGGGGACAGGCGGCGTCCCGCCCGTCCACACTGGCACCATGGAGAACACGCAGCACGTGAGGCGCTCCGAGGACGCCCTGGTCGGTCGGCGGGTGACGGGGGTGCGCGGGGGCGACCGGCTCGATCTGGTGCTCGACGGGCCGGTGACCGTCCAGGTGACGCAGGAGTTCCGCCTCGCCGGGGCGACCGGGGTCGGGATCTTCTACCCGGCGCTGACCTTCCGGCCCACCCGACCACTGCTCGGTCTGGTCGGCCGGACGGTCTCCTCCGCCCGCGTCACCCCGGCCGGAGGGCTGGAGCTGGTCTTCGCCGGCGAGGGCGGCGGGACGCTGTCCGTCCCGCCGCACGCGCTGCTGGCGCCGTGGCGCGTGGTCACGCCCGACGGCACGCTCTGCGCGGGGCTCCCCGGCGGCGAGGTGGTCCGGTCCGAGGGACCGGACCCGGTCAGACCTCCAGGTCGGCCTCGATCCTGGTGAGCTGGTGGCGGGCCATCGCGAGGTTGGCCCGGCTCTTGTCCAGCGCGAGGTAGAGGAACAGGCCCTTGCCGCTGCGGCTGGTGAGCGGGCGGATCAGGTGGTACTGGCTGCTGAGGGTGATGAGGATGTCCTCGATCCCGTCCGTGAGGCCCAGCATGTCCATGGTGCGCATCTTGGCGCGGACCACGTCGGTGTTCCCGGCGGCGGCCACGTTGAGGTCCAGGCCGCCGGGGCCGTCGAGGGTCGCCAGCGCCATGCCGCTGTTGTAGTCGACCAGGGCCGCGCCGATGGCGCCCTCGATCACGGTCATGGTCTGCTTCAGCGCGCCTGCGGCGTCGGTCATCTCGGTGTCTCCGGTTCGTCGGTGAGTGAGCGGGTAGGTGAGCGGGTGAGTGAGCGGGCGGACGAGTGGGGACGGCCGGGGCCGTCAGAGCTCCCGGGCGTCCTTGGGCAGCAGTGCGTCGTTCAGGAGCGCGGCGATCCGCCGGGCGGAGCGGCGGGCCTCCAGGTGCAGGCGGCCGACGTTCGCGTCCGGGTGGGCGAGCAGGGTGAGCACGCAGCTGCCACCGGCCGCGTAGATGGCGACGTAGCCGTTCTCGCCGCGCACCAGTGACTCCCGGAACTCGCCCTGGCCGGTGCTGTCGGCCAGCCGTTGCGCCAGGCTGAGCGAGGCGGCGGTCATCGCCGCCAGGCCCGAGGGCTCGGTCCCGTGGGTGTCGTGGGCGACCAGCAGGCCGTCCACGCTCGCCACCAGACCGCCCGCGAGGTGCGGCATCCGGTGCTTCACGGCGCGGAGTTCGGCCAGCAGCTCGGTCTCCAAGGCGATCAGTTGTCTCCTTCCGACACGCTGCTTGAGCGCCCGCCTCATGACCGTGCGGGCGGGGTCGCGGGCGGAGCGTGGTTCAAAGTCGGGCCTCCAGAAGGGTTCGGACCCGGACCAGCAGCGCGACGTCCGGATCGTTGGCGGTGAGCGGGGCGGCGCCGGGCTCCGGTCCGCGCCGCCCGCGACTGAGGGCGGCGAGCGCCGCGCCGGGCACCCGCCGGTGCAGCCCGCCGGGGCCGCGCGGCGCCGGCACCCCGTCGCCCGTGCCCGGCAGCGTCCCCGCCGCGCAGCCGGCGCCCGCTCCCGCACCGGTGGCCGGGCCGGTGGCCGGGCCGGTCAGCAGGCCGGCGGCGGCGAGCCGGCGGACGTCCGCCGTGGTGGCGAACGCGGAGCGGCCGAGCAGCCGGGCCAGTTCGGCCGGGGTTCTCCGGCCGTCCGCGTGGTCGAGCAGCTCGCACTGGCGCCGGGTCGGCGGGCGGAGCCGGCGGGCATGGCGTGCGGGGGCGGCGGTGGTCGGCGGGGCGGCGGTCCGGCACAGCGGCGCGGTGTCGAACTGCGCCGAGGGCAGGATGCGGTCCAGCAGGTGCCGTCGGCGCTCGGCCTCCCGGCGCAGCCGGTGGGCACCGACCGCGGCCACCGGGCCGAGCCAGTGCCGCACGCCCGGCGCGAACGTCCAACGGGCCGGGGCGGCAAGGGTGGTGGCGGGCGCGTCGAGCAGGAAGCAGGCGGCGTCGAAGAGCGCGCCGAGGTGGCAGAGTTCGAGCTCCCCCCGGGTCAGCCGGCCCTGCTCGACCAGGCCCTCGCCGACCCGCCCGTGCGGGCCGAACCGCCGGACGGCGTCCTGCCAGGCCTCAGGGCTGAGCCGGCCGCAGGCGGTGAGCAGGGTGGCCAGGTCGGGCGCCCGGTCGGACTCGGCGTGGGCGACCAGGCCGTCGACCAGGTAGACGGTGCCGGCGGGGCCGCGCAGCGCACCGGTGGCGCGTTCACCGGCGAGCCGTTCGACGACGGCGCCCGGGGTCCACCCGGCCTCACCCGGGGGCCGCCCCTGCCCACCCGGTGGCCGGAACCCGACGGCGGTGCGCGCCGCCTCCGTGCCGGGGCGACCCGCCACGGGGGTCGCGTCGGAGTTCGTCATCCGAGCACCAGTTCCTCGGCTATCGACTGGAGACGGAACCGGGCGACGGCGAGGTTGCCCTCCGCGCGGTCGAGCCACAGATGCAGCACGAGCCGGCTGTCGAAGACGGTGTCGATGAAGCACAGCAGGTGGTAACTGCGCCCGGCGGTCACGATGATGTCCTGCAGCGGTGCCGTGCGGTCCTCCGCCCCGGTGAAGGTCGCCCCCTCAACGGCCGCCCGCACCAAGTCGGTTGCTTCCGCGGCCGTGGTGTCGTGGTCGCCGGTCGGACCGACTCCGGCGCTGCCCAGCGCCAGCCCGCTGGTCCAGTCGATCAGACTCGCCGCACGGGCGCCGGCGATCGCCATCGCCCGGGACAGGCACTCGTCGATACCCGGCACTCGGGCTCCTTCGGAGGGTTCGGGGAGGAAACGGCACGTCGGGCCGTGATCGCCGGCCACCGGCCGGACTGCCACGACCCGTGGCGGGTTCGACACGGAAGGCTACTGATGGAATCCATGCAACGAACATTCCGATGGCATATTCACACCACAACGATGCGTTTTCGGCCATCCTTCGAGGCGTCGTCGGTCCGGCCCGGACGGCATCGCCGCTGACCGCACACCCGTGCGCGACACGAACGAACGATCCACCTGGGGCGCCACCTTGGCCGGTTGTCGGTCGCTCCGGCGCGTTTCGGACCGCGCATGCGATAGAACCGGTGGGCCCGGCGCCACCGCGGGCCGGCCCCGGGGAACGACGAAGCGGCCGCCCCCCGCAGGGGAACGGCCGCTTCCGGTGGAGCGCCAGGCCCGGGTTGCACGGACTCTCCCTACTGAAAGTAGGGCGTGCTCTGGTAGCACCGCTGACGCCTGGTCGAACCGGTCCCGATCCCCGCTCCGCGAAGATCGTTCCCTTTCGACGAGATGAACACTAGCAGGCCATCACGCCTGGTCAGAAATCGGATCCCCGGCCGCCGCACCCGGCCCGCGACCGGCGGGCAGCAGCGCGGCGTAGCCGGCGACCAGCGCCGTGAGCCCGGTCTCGAAGGCCTGGTCGGCCCGGCGCCGCCCGGCCGGGACGGCGGCCAGCGCGTCGGCCAGCCGCGGCGTGACGGCCCGGTCCACGGCGTCGACCATGACGGCGGGCGCGACGAGGTCCAGCGCCGAGCCGAGGATGAAGCTCTCCAGGGCGGTGATCATGCCCATCACATCCTCCGCCGCGAAGCCCGCCGCCTCCAGGGTGGCCACCGCCCGCTCGTAGAGCTCGTGCATGAACGGTTCGGCGAGCGGCGCCGTCGCCAGCAGCCGGATGATCCCGGGGTGTTCGGCGAAGGCCTCGCGGTAGGCGCGGGCCCAGCCGCGCAGCGCCTCGTCCCACGGCCGGTCCCAGAGCGAGCGCTCACCGATGACCCGGACGAGTTCGCCGCGCATCAGGGCGACGATCTCGGCGCGGCCGCTGACGTGGTGGTAGAGCGCGGACGGGCTGACCTTGAGCGCCCCGGCGAGGGCGGGGATGGTGAGGTCGCCGGCCTCGTCGACCAGCCGCAGCGCGGTGTGCACGATGCGCTGCCGGTCCAGCAAGGGTGTGCGCGGCCTGGCCATGGGGGTTCCCGTCCCTCTCCGCGAGCGCGGTGTCGGTGTCGCCGCGGGGAGCGGCACTACGATCATCGCGCAAGATCATCGTGATGAAAACGTAATCGAATGACTTTCAATAAAACTCTTCCGCGCCCCGCCCGGCCGCGCCTACGGTTACCGAATCCCATTCAGTTAACCAGGTCACACCAGACCGCACCGGGAGAGGACGCACCCGCATGCGCGCCGACACGATCTTCACCGGAGGCCGGATCCACACCGGCGACCCGGCCCGCCCCGTCACCGACGCCCTCGCCGTCACCGCCGGACGGATCACCGCCCTCGGCGCCGCGGCGCACGCCCTGCGCGACGAGCGGACCGAGACCGTCGACCTGGCCGGCGGCGCCCTGCTGCCGTCCTGGGGCGACGGCCACGTCCACCCGCTGATCGGCGGGCTCGGCCTGCGCGGCGTCCCGGTCCGGGACTGCACCAGCCTGGCGGAGGTGGTCGAGGCGGTCCGGGTCTGGGCCGAGGAGCACCCCGAGGCCGAGTGGATCACCGGCGACGCCTTCGACCCGTGGCTCGCCGAGGGCGGCCTGTTCGACGCCGCGCTGCTCGACGCGGTCGTCCCCGACCGGCCGGTGCTGCTGCGCACCATGGACCACCACACCGGCTGGGCCAACAGCGAGGCGCTGCGCCGGGCCGGCTTCACCGCCGCGACGCCCCAGCCGGCCCACGGCGAGATCGTCCGCCGGGCCGACGGCAGCCCGCTCGGCACCCTGCGCGAGTTCGGCGCGCTCAACCCCGTGCTCGCCCTCGTCCCGCTGCCGGACCTCGACGAGCAGGTCGACGCGCTGCACGGGACGGCCCGGACGCTCGCCTCGGCCGGGGTGACCTGGATCCAGGACGCCTGGGTGGAGCCCGGCCAGGTCGACACCTGGCTCGCCGCCGTCGCCGACGGCCGGGAGCTCGCCGTACGGGCCAACCTCGCGCTGCTGCTCGAACCCGACGACTGGCGCGGGCAGCTCCCCCGGCTCGCCGCCGACCGGGAGCGGGTCGACGCCGCCGGCCGCGGCCAGGTCACCGCGCGCGCGGTCAAGTTCTTCGCCGACGGCGTCCTGGAGTCCGGCACCGCCGCGCTGCTGGAGCCGTACAGCGACTGCCCGCACTCGCACGGGGCCGCCAACTGGACCGGCGCGGAGCTGGCCGACGCCGTCACCGCCGTCGACGCGCTCGGCTTCCAGCCGCACATCCACGCCATCGGCGACCACGGCGTGCGGATCGCCCTGGACGCGATCGAGGCCGCCGCGCGCCGCAACGGACCGCGCGCCCGCCGCCCGGTGATCGCCCACGTCCAGCTGGTCGACCCGGCCGACCTGCCGCGGTTCGCGGAACTCGGCGTGATCGCCAACTTCGAGCCGCTCTGGGCGCAGCCGGACCAGCTGATGACCGAGCTGACCCTGCCCCGGATCGGCCCCGAGCGCGGCGCCCGGCAGTACCAGATCGCCGCCCTGCTGCGCGACGGCGCGCGGGTCTCCTTCGGCAGCGACTGGCCGGTCACCCGCTACGAGCCGCTGGCCGGGCTGGCCACCGCCGTCACCCGGCAGACGCCCGACGGGCTGCCGGAGGGCGGCTGGCTGCCGGAGGAGCGGATCGGGCTCGACGAGGCGCTCGCCGCCTACTCGGCGGGCGTGGCGCACCAGGCGTTCGAGGAGGACGCCTGGGGCGAGCTGCGGATCGGCCTGCGGGCGGACCTGGTGCACCTGGCCGCCGACCCGTACGCCGTCCCGGCGGGCGAACTGGCCGGGGTCGCCGTCCTGGGCACCTGGCTGGGCGGGCGCCGCACGCACTGAGCGCCGGCGCCGACGACGCCGCGCGCCCCCATCGACAGCGCTGCGCCCCGGGCGCGCGCCAAGGCCGTTCGCGCCCCCACTCGGGCGGCCTCCTCTACTCTCGACCGCACGACCCTCAGGAGAGCTCCCCCCATGCACCTGCCCTCCGACACGACCGCCGCGACCACGCCCCCGGCACCGGCCCAGGCCCGGGCCCAGGCACCGGCCCCCGGGCTGGAACGCGGTGTCCTCGGCACCGGCGACATCGTGTTCTTCGTCGTGGCCGCCGCCGCACCGCTCACCGTGATGGCCGGGGTCGCGCCCTTCGCCATCGCCTTCGGCGGCATCGGCGCCCCGGCCGCCTACCTGGCCACCGGCCTCGTGCTGGCCCTGTTCGCGGTCGGCTTCACCACCATGACTGCGCACGTCCGCAACGCCGGCGCGTTCTACGCCTACGTCACCCGCGGCCTCGGCCGGCCCGCCGGGCTCGGCGCCGCCCTGCTCGCGGTGCTGTCGTACAACGCGATCCAGATCGGCATGTTCGGTGCCTTCGGCTACTTCGCCAAGGAGACCGCCGACGACCTGCTCGGCCTGGACCTGCCCTGGCCCCTCTGGGCACTGACCGGGGTCGCGGCGGTCTGGTTCCTCGGCTACCGCTCGATCAACCTCGGCGCCAAGGTGCTCGGCGCGCTGCTGATCGCCGAGACCGGCATCCTGCTGGTGCTCGCCGTCGCGATCCTGGCCAGGGGCGGCGCGCACGGCCTCTCGCTCGCCTCGTTCTCCCCCGGCAACGTGACCACCGGCGGCATGGGCGGCGTGCTCGGCCTGTCCTTCGCCGCGTTCGTCGGCTTCGAGGCCACCGCGATCTACCGCGAGGAGGCGCGCGCCCCGCACCGCACGGTGCCCCGGGCGACGTACGCGGCGATCGCCTTCCTCGGGCTGTTCTACACCTTCATCACCTGGACGATCGTGCAGGCCTTCGGCGACTCCGGGGCCGTGGAGGCCGCGACCGCCGACCCGGCCGGGATGTTCTTCACCGCGATGACGGACTACGTCGGCGGCTGGGCGACGGACCTGCAGCGCGTCCTGATCGTCACCAGTCTGCTGGCCGCGCTGCTCGCCTTCCACAACACCATCACCCGCTACGGTCACGCGCTGGCCACCGAGGGCGCCGCACCGGCCGCGCTCGCACGCATCCACCCCCGGCACCGCTCGCCCTGGATCGGCGGGATCGCCCAGAGCCTGCTGGCGGCGGGCGCCGTGGTGGTGGCGGCGCTGATCGGCGCGGACCCGTACAACCAGTTCTTCCTCTGGGTGAACTCCCCCGGGGTGGTCGGCATCCTGCTGCTCCAGGCGCTGGCCGGGCTCGCGGTGTACGCGTTCTTCCGGCGCGAGCGGGCGGCCGCGGCGAGCGCGGGCCGGCTGCGCACGGTGGTCGCCCCGCTGCTGTCCACGGCGCTGCTGTGCGGGGCGACCGGGCTGGTGGTCTGGCGTCTGGACCTGTTCACGGCGGCCGGGCCGGAGGTCAACTGGCCACTGGTGTCGGTGGTTCCGGTGGTGTTCCTGACCGGGGTCGGCCTCGCCCTGCGGCTGCGCTCGCGCCGTCCGGAGGTGTATGCCCGGCTCGGCGCCAGCGACACCGAGGGGACGGCCGACGTCACCACCGACGTCACCACCGACGTCACTGCCGGCACCACCGCCGAAGGGGCCGCCGAGGGGGTGCCCGCTGGCCGCTGAACCCCCCGCGACGCCGACCGCGGGCCCGTTCGCACGGGCCCGCGGTCGGCGTACGCTCGAACTGCGGCGCCCCCGCGCGCCCCTCGGCGGATCGTCGGGCGCTGCGGCGCCCCGCCCGGGCCGGCCGCCGGCCCGCACGCCCCCTGCTCTGCACGGCCCACCTCCTGTTCGAACCGTCCCGGGGAGCATGCCAAGCAATGTTCGGACACCTGTTCGATTCTCGGCGTAGGCTGGAGCCATGAGCACCACCCCCGCCCTCCACCTCCAGCCGTCGCTGTTCGACGACCCCGGCCCGGCCGGACCCGTGCTGGGGCCCCTGACCGGCCTGCGCCGGGAGGTCCTGGGCTCGGGCGCCTGGGTCGACCTGCTGCCCGGCTGGCTGCACGGGGCGGACCGACTGTTCGAACAACTGGCCGCCGAGGTGCCCTGGCGCGCCGAACGGCGCGAGATGTACGAGCGCACCGTCGACGTCCCCCGGCTGCTCGCCTCCTACCGGGAGCACGACACGCCCCCGCACCCGGTGCTCGGCGCCGCCCGCACGGTGCTGAGCAGCCACTACGCGCCCGAACTGGGCGAGCCGTTCCTCACCCTCGGGCTCTGCTACTACCGCGACGGCCGGGACAGCGTGGCCTGGCACGGCGACCGCCTCGGCCGCGGCGACCGCGAGGACACCATGGTGGCGATCCTCTCCGTCGGCGAGCCCCGGTCCCTGCTGCTGCGCCCCCGGGGCGGCGGCGGACCCGTGCTGCGGCACCGGCTCGGGCACGGGGACCTGCTGGTGATGGGCGGCTCCTGCCAGCGCACCTGGGAGCACGCGGTGCCGAAGACGGCCCGGCCGACGGGCCCCCGGATCAGCATCCAGTTCCGGCCGCGCGGCGTCTCCTGAGACCGCCGGCGGACCCCACCCCTGCCGACCCCGGCCGACCCCCCGGCCGACGCCGACCGACGAGCGGACAGACGGGCGGACAGACGGGCGGACGAGCGGACGGACGGACGAGGAGGGCGCGGCATGCCGAAGGCGGGCAGGTACCACGAGGGCGTCCCCTGCTGGGTCGAGCTCGGCACGGCGGATCCCGGGCGGGCCCGGCGCTTCTACGGCGGGCTGTTCGCGTGGGAGTTCGTCGAACTGCCCGGCTGGACCGTCGCCACGCTGCGCGGCGCCCAGGTCGCGGGCCTCGCCCCCGGGCCACCGGGAGCCGGAGCGCGCTGGACGACGTACCTGGCGGTGGCCGACGCCGCGCGCACGGCCGCGAAGGTCCGCGAGGCCGGCGGGCGGGTGCTGCGGGAGCCCTACGAGGTGGCGCCCGAACAGGGCTGGGCGGCGCTCGCCGCGGACCCGGCCGGCGCGGTGTTCGGACTGCGGCAGGGGCTGCTCTGGCAGGGCGCCGGACTCGTCGACGAGCCGGCCGCGTTCAGCTGGAGCGAGCAGCACTCCCCCGACCCGGACACCGCCCGGGCGTTCTACCGGCGGGTGTTCGGCTACGCGTACGGCCGGGAGAGCGACGGCGCCACGCCGTTCCGGATCGACGGCCTGCCCGCCGGTGCGATCGCCCGGCGGCCCGAGGCCGGCTGGTCGGTCCAGTTCGGCGCCGCCGACACCGACCTCGCGGTGGAGAGGGTCCGCGCACTCGGCGGAACCGTCCTGGCCGGCCCCGAACCGACGCCCTACGGCCGCCGTGCCGTGGTCCGTGACGACGCCGGCGCGGCGTTCACCCTGATCGGCCTCCCGTCGGCGCAGGAGCCCCTGGCCGCCTGACACCCCGGCCGCCTGACACCCCGGCCGCCGATCATCCGAGGGGCCGACCGTCCGCAGAGTCGAACGCCCGCCCGTCGGGCCCCCGCCCGTCCAGCGCCCGCCCGCCGGCCCCTCGCCCATCCAGTGCCTCCCGCAACCGGGCGATGTCCGCGGCGTCCTTCGCCCGGCGCGGACGCCGCGGGTCCCACACCGGCATCATCCGCTTGATCTCGATCTGCGCCTGCGGCGCGACGATCGGGCAGACCAGTCTCCCGAGCCGCCCCGGCGGCCCGTCCAGCAGCCCGGCCGGCCAGGCCGTCCCCGCCCAGGGGCCGCCCGCCACCAGCACCCGGCCGTCCGGCGCCGGGTCGACCAGCGCGAAACTCGACTCCAGGCCGTCCCGGACGAAGTCCAGCTGCTGCCCCGGCGCGTCGCCCGGCAGCGGACGGTACCCGAGGGCGCGCAGCCCGGCGGCGAGCGCCCCGGCGTCGGCGGCCGGGGCGAACCAGTCGACGTCCTCGTGGTCCCGGGTCCACTCACCGAGGAAGAAGTCCATCGCCCAGCCGCCGCGCAGCCAGACACGGGTGCCGAGACGGCGGGCGAGGCCCACCGTCTCGGCGATCTGCGCGAGTTGCCCGTCGGCTCGCTCCCGGTCCATGGACCCCACCTCCACGGTCCCGGATGCTGAACCCGCCGCAGCCCCTCCGTCGCGGGATTTCCGTCAAGGCCCGCGTCTCAGTCCTTGACCGCGCCCGCCAGCCCGGAGACCAGCTTGCGCTGCACCGCGATGAAGAAGATCAGCACCGGCACGGTCATCAGCGTGGAGGCCGCCATGATGCCGCCCCAGTCGTTCTCGTCCGGCTTGAAGAACACCAGCAGCGCCGAGGGGAGGGTCTGGTTCTCGGTCGCGCTGATGATGAAGGTCTTGGCGAAGACGAAGTCGTTCCACGCCGCGATGAAGGAGAACACGCTGGTCGCGGCCAGCCCGGGGGCGACCAGCGGCAGCAGGATCGTCCACAGGATGCGGGCCCGGCTGGCGCCGTCGATCTGCGCGGCCTCCTCGATCGACACCGGCACGGCGGCGACGAAGCCCCGCATCATCCAGATCCCGAAGGGCAGCGAGAACGCCAGCTGGACCAGGATCAGCGACGCCAGGGTGTTGAGCCCGATGCCCGGCGCGAACCGGCCCGCGTCGCGGAACATGAAGAACAGCGGGATGGTCAGCGCCTCGACCGGGATCATCTGGGCGATCAGGAACATCACCATGATGGTGGTGCGGAAGCGGAACTTGAACCTGGTCACCGCGACCGCCGCGAGGAAGACCACCAGCGCGGAGAGCACCACCACCGACAGCGCGATCACCAGGCTGTTGACGAAGTACCGGCCGAAGCCGTCCACGCTGAGCACCTGGCGGAAGCTCTCCAGCGTCGGGTGCGCCGTCCACGGGCGCGGATTGAGCGACTGCACCTCGCCCTTCGGCTTGAAGGCCGAGAGCACCATCCAGAAGATCGGGAAGGCGGTGACGACGGCCACCAGGAGTGCGGTGGTGTTGGCGCCCAGGCGCCAGCGGCTACGGGCGTTCACAGTTCGTTCCCCGTCCTGCGCAGCGAGCGGATGTAGAGGACGGTCGGGATCACCAGGATCAGCAGCATGATCACACCGATGGCCGCGCCGAGCCCGTACTGGGAGGAGGCGAAGGCCTTCTGGTAGGCGTAGACGTTGAGCACCAGGTTCTGGCCGGCGATGCCGCCGCCCTCGGTCATCACGTAGATCTGGGTGAAGACCTTGAAGTCCCAGATGACCGACTGGATGACCACGATGGTCAGGATCGGCCGGAGCATCGGGGCGGTGATCCGGCGGAACGTGGTCCAGGTGCCGGCCCCGTCCAGCGCCGCCGCCTCCATGACCTCGGTCGGGATCGCCTTGATGCCCGCGTACAGCGTCACCATGACGAACGGGAAGGAGTGCCAGACCACGACGGCGCCGACGATGAGGAAGGCCGTCCACTTGTCGTAGAACCAGTTGTACTCGTGGAAGCCGTCCAGGCCGATGCCCACCAGGGTCTTGTTGACCAGGCCCAGGTTGGTGTCGAACAGGAAGCTCCACACCGTCGAGCCGGTCATCGCCGGCGCCGCCCAGGCCGCCATCGCGGCGGTGGTCAGCACCAGCCGGGGCACCCGGCCCACCCTGGTCAGCAGCACCGCGAGGGTCGCGCCGACGGCCAGGGTGGCGACCACGCAGAACGCGGCGAAGCCGATCGTCTGCAGCAGCACCGACCAGAACTGCCCGTCGCTCAGGATCTTCTGGTAGTTGCCGAAGCCGACGAAGCTGGTCGGCACGCCGCCGGAGGCCTGGGCCTGGCCGAAGTCCAGCACGGACAGCAGGCCGAGCTGGTAGATCGGGTAGGCGACCAGCGGGATCATGATGACCGCCGCCGGCAGCAGGAGCAGCAGCGGGGGTCGGCGTGGGGGGGGGGGGGGGGGCGCGGGCCCCCCGGCAGCCCGGCCCCCCGGACGGGGGAGGGGGGCCGGCCCGAGGGGGGTGGGGGGGGGTGGGGGGA
>NZ_JBHVTL010000014.1:101130-104261 GCF_042884635.1 Kitasatospora sp. NPDC058115 | reverse complement strand
TTTTTGGGGGTTGGCCCCCCGGGGTTAAAATTTCCCCCCCGCGCGCCTCCGGGCCCTCCGGGGGGGGGGGGGGGGGGCGGGGGGGGGGGGGGCCCGACGCCCTGCCCCGGCGCCACCCGCTCGGGGAAGGCGGCGCCGCCGGGGCGGTCGTGGTGGGTGCGGACACGTACGGGACCTGCTCTCTGGATGCCCGGTGGGCCCGGGTCCGGTGGCGTGGACCCACCGGACCCGGGTTCAGCCGGCCTGGACTGTCGGCCTGGGCTCTCGGACGGCCCGGACACTCGGACGGCCCGGGCTCAGTGGGCGGCTCAGTGGGCGGCGAAGGCCGAGGTGATCTGGGTGGCGGCGTCGCCCGAGGCCTTGGCCACGTCCGCCTTGCCGGTGACGACCTGCTGGAGCATCGTCGGGATGACGGACTGCGCGTCGATCTGCGCCCACGCCTGGTCCAGCGGCACGAACTTGGTGCCGGCCGCGATGGTGTCGGTGAAGGGCTTCAGGAAGGCGTCCTTGGCGGCGACCTTGGTGTTGACCGACTTCAGCGTCGGCAGGTTGCCCATGGCGTCGTACATCTGCTCCTGGTACACCGGGCTCGCCAGCAGCTCGGCGAACTCCACGGCCAGGGTGCGGTGCTTGGCCGCCTTCATCACGCCGAGGTTGTTGCCGCCGGCGAACGCCGGGGCGATCGAGCCGGCCTTCTCACCCGGCAGCGGGACCACCGCGTACTTGTCCTTGGCCGCGCCCGCGTCCACCTTGCTGCGGCTGGAGTTGGGCAGGATCGCCATCGCCGCCTTGCCGGCCGCGAACAGGTCGACGGTCTTGCCGCCGGTGAGGTCGGCGCACTGCTGGACCGGGCAGCCGTTCTCGTTGAAGAGGTCGGTGTAGCGCTTGAGGCCGGCCTGCGAGGCGGGCGAGTTGATCGCCGCCTTGAACTTGTCGCCCTCCTTGACGGCGATGTCGCCGCCCGCGTCCCAGACGAAGGGCAGCGCGCCGAAGGTGTACTTGCCGCCGACCGCGATGCCGAAGGTGTCGGGGTGCGCGGCGTGGATCTTCTCGGTGGCGGCGACCAGGTCGGCGTAGGAGGTCGGCGCGGCCAGGCCCGCCTCGGTGAACATGTCGGTGCGGTAGTACAGCGCGCGCACACCGACCCACCACGGCAGGCCGTAGGTCTTGCCGTCGAGCACCGCGGTCGAGGCGATCGCCGGGTCGAGGTCGCCCTTGTCCTTCCACTTGTCGAGGTCGGCGCCGATCTCGGCGAGACCGCCGGCCGCGACGTAGCCGGGCAGGTCGGTGTTGCCGAACTCGACCAGGTCCGGGGCGCTGTTCGGGTCGTTGAACGCGCCCTTCATCTTGGCGGCACGGGCCGAGGCGTCGGTGTCGATGTAGCTGACGTTGACGGTGACGCCCTGGTGGGAGGCCTGGAACTCGGCGACCGCCTTGCTGATCACCGCCTCCTTCGCGGCGTTGCCGGCCTCGTTGTACAGCCAGACCTGCAGCGTGCCGGTCTTGTCGTCGGCAGCCTTCTCGCCGGCCGGTACGGCGGTACCGGGCGAACAGGCGGCGGCCGCGAGGCAGGTGGCGGCGAGGACGGCAGCCGCGGTGGTCCGTCTGACGATGCGCATGGGTGTGGAGCCTCCCCTCCCGACAGCTGCCGCCGAGACGTGCGCCGCTGGGGACGGGCACGTCGAAGCAGGCCCTGACCGGGGCCGGATGGTGGGTGCGTGCGTGAACGCGTGGATGTGGGGGTGGTGCTACATGGGTACGGCAGTGCGACCGCTCGGGTGGGCTGCGTCGCCTGCTCGATGCCAGGGACGTTAGGCGGGGGCGCTCGCGACCAACAAGAGTCGGTTCGCGAAGTTTTGCACTGCACAACGCTGTATCGAAAAAGCGGCGGTCGGGTCTCGAAGCGGTACGGTTCGACAACCGTCGCAGTCCGGCGGCGGAACGAGAGGGGAACGGACCGATGACGGAGCAGGCGGCCAGCGCGGCCACCACCGCGAAACCGAAGAAGGCGGCGGGCGAGCGCAACCAGTCCTCCTCGCTGCGCCGGGCGCTGTCCGTCCTCGGCTACGTCCGCGACCACGGTGACGGACGCGGCGTCCCGCTCGCCCAGCTCGCCGAGGCGCTCGACCTCAACAAGTCCACCGTGCTGCGCCTCACCGGGCCGCTGCTGGACGAGCACCTGCTCGACCGCGACCGGGAGACCGGCTGGTTCCGCCTCGGCCACGGCTCGCTCCGCCTCGGCCAGGCCTACCTCTCCACCCTCGACCTGCGCAGCGTCGCCGCCGAACACCTGCGCCGCCTCCAGCGCGAGGCCGGCGAGACCGTCCACCTCACCGTCTGGCAGGCCCCGGGCATCGTCTACCTCGACAAGGTCGAGGACGAGACCAACGTCCGGATGGCCTCCCGGGTCGGCAGCCGCGCCCCCGCCTACTGCACCGCGACCGGCAAGGCGATCCTGGCCTGGCTCCCCGAGGAGGCCGTCGCCGAGGTCGTCGCCGCCGGCCTGCGCCCGGTCACCGCCTGGACCATCTCCGACGAGACCCATCTGCGCGCCGACCTCGCCCGCACCCGGGCCCGCGGCTACTCCATCGACGACCGCGAGAACGAACCCGAGGTCCGCTGCGTCGCCGCCCCGATCTTCGACCACACCGGCGAGGTCACCGCGGCTCTCTCGGTCTCCGGCCTCACCTCCCGGATGACCGCCGCCCGCGTCCGCGCCCTCGGCCCCGTGGTCGCCCAGGTCGGCCTGCGCATCTCCCGCGAACTCGGCTCCGACCGCCCCGTGCCGTGACATGCGGAAGGGCCCGGCACCTGAGACAGGTACCGGGCCCTTCCGACCTTGGAGCGCCAGGCCCGGGTCGCACGGACTCTCCCCACTGAAAGTGGGACGTGCTCTGGTAGCACCACTGACGCCTGACGAGGAATCATCTCCCTCGCGACAGGAAGAACACTACCAGCCCGGAACACCTGCCCGAACCACGGGCAAACCCCCGACGACAACCCACCCCGCACGCGAAAGGGCCCGGCACCTGAAACAGGTACCGGGCCCTTCCGACCTTGGAGCGCCAGGCCCGGGTCGCACGGACTCTCCCCACTGAAAGTGGGACGTGCTCTGGTAGCACCACTGACGC
>NZ_JBHVTL010000014.1:0-101033 GCF_042884635.1 Kitasatospora sp. NPDC058115 | reverse complement strand
CGCCTGACGAGAGATCATCTCCCTCGCGACAGGAAGAACACTACCAGCTCAGAACGGGTGCCCGAACCGGACCGGGGCGCGGTCAGGCGGTGACCGTCAGGCGGGTGCGGGGGTGGCGCCGCAGGGCTTCCAGTTCGCGTTGGAGCGGCGGCTTGGGGACGGCGAGGACCGGGCAGCCGGCGTGCCGGGTGCAGTAGGCGGTGACGGAGGGACGCAGGGCGCGGGCGAGGGCGCCGCGGCTGCCGGCGCCGAGGACGAGGAGGTCGTCCGGCCGGTCGGCGCAGCGGACCAGGGCCTGGCCGGTCTCGCCGCGGACGGCGATGCTGCGCAGCCGCACGCCCGCCCAGGCGCCGCCGAAGGCGCGGTCCAGGGCGTCGCGCAGCCGGGCGGCGGCCGCGTCTCGGCAGGCGGAGAGGAGCGGCGGGCAGGGCGCGCGGCGGTAGCCGAACTCACCGCCGGCCGGGGTCCAGCAGTGCACGGCGAGGACCTCGGCGTCCAGCCGCCGGGCCTCGGCGACGGCGCGGTGCAGGGCGGCGAGGCTGCCGAGCGAACCGCTGACGCCGACGACGACGCGGCCGCGGCCGTCGTCCTCGGGCTCGCGGGGTGTGCCGGGGAGGTCTGTCCGCTCGGTCGGCTCGTCCGCCATGGTGCTGTCCGTCCTCAGGGGTGGTGGCCGGTGTCGTCGGGTCCAGCCAAGCCGGGGAGGACGGGGACGGGCGGTTCGTTGACGGAGCCCTGACGCGGGCGGGGCCGGTCCGTACGGGTTCCTGACGCGCCCTACGCCGTGCCGGGCCCGTCGGCCTCCCAGAGGTCGGCGAACATCCGGTCGAGGTGCTCCTCGCCGATCGGCGGGACGGGCAGCGGGTGGGCGGCCCGGGCGCGGAAGCCGTCGAGCAGCAGGGCGAGGTGGCGGCGCCACAGGTCGGGGCGCAGGTCGGCGGCGGCGGGCAGGGCGCGGCAGAGCGGGCCGAGCATGAACAGCAGGTCCATGGTGACCACGTCGGCGCGCATGCTGCCCTGCTCCTGCGCGCGGGCGACGAGCGCGCCGACCGTCACGGCGTTGCGCCGGCTGATCTCGATCATCCCGGGGACGGTCGGGATGGCCTGGGTGACCAGGTCGTTGATGCCCCGGTCGGCGGCGACCACTTCGAAGATCCGCGCGAAGTAGCGCTCGATCGCGCTCCAGGCGTCCTCGGCGGCCAGCGCCTCGGCGCCGGCCTCGTCCAGCAGGTGGGCGGCGTCCGCGAAGACCTCGCCGATCAGTGCCTCGCGGGTCGGGAAGTGCCGGTAGAGGGTGGCGTTGCCGACGCCCGCCTCCTTGGCGATCTGGTCGAGCGGCACGTCCAGCCCGTGGTCCGCGAACAGGGTGCGGGCGGTGGCGAGCAGCAGATCGCGGTTGCGCTGCGCGTCGCGCCGCAACCGCCCCGGGGGGTTCGGTCCGCCGCCCGTTCTGCTCGTCGCCATGCCCCGACCCTAGCAACCCGGGCGTTTATTCCCGGACGGAAGCACCGGGACCCTGCTTGAATCCGGAGCCATGGACACCAGCACCCAGGCCGACGGGCCGCCCGGCCGGCTCCGCCACATCGCGATCCTGTTGTTCCCCCGCGTCGAGGAGTTGGACGCCATCGGCCCGTGGGAGGTGCTCGCCTACTGGACGCGGAACTTCCCCGAGGACGGCTGGCGGGTGTCGTGCGTCTCCCGGGACGGCGGGCCGGTGGAGTGCGCCAAGGGACTCACCGTGCAGGCGCACCACTCGTGGGCGTCGATGCCCGCCCCGGACGTGGTGGTGCACCCGGGCGGGCAGGGCACCCGGCCACTGCTCGCCGACGAGGAGCACCTGGCGCGGGTGCGGGAGCTGGCCGCGTCGGTGCCGCTGATGACCAGCGTCTGCACCGGCGCGCTGGTGTACGCGAAGGCGGGTCTGCTGCGCGGGCGGCCGGTCACCACGCACCGGGCCTCGCTCGACCTGCTGGCCGAGCTGGAGCCGACCGCCGAGGTGCGGCGCGAGGACCGGTTCGTCGACGACGGGGACGTGATCACCTCGGCGGGGATCTCGGCGGGGATGGACATGTCCCTGCACCTGGTGGCCCGGCTCGCCTCGGTGGAGCGGGCCCGGCAGGTCCGGCACGGGATCCAGTACGACCCGCGGCCGCCGGTGTAGCCGGGCGCGGGCGGGGCAGTGGCCGCGGGGCCACCGGTGGAAGAACAGCCGGTGGCGCGAGGGTCCGGTCGGCGGGGTGACCTGCGGGGGCCGCGTACGCCGGATTCCCGGGCACTTCCGGGGGCGGGAGCGGTGGACCGAGGATGCCCGTGGTGCGACCGTCCGCCCTCACCCGCAAGGGAGTTCGCATGCTGATCCGCCTCACCGCCCGGGCCGTCCCGGCCCTCGCCGCCGCCTGCGCGCTGGCCCTGACCGCCACCGCCACCGCCGGGGCCGACCCGGTCACGCTGCCGGCCGCGACCGACGTCGTCGGTGTGGGAGCCGGCGTGACCGAGACCCTGTTCACCCAGTTCTCCACCGACTACAACGCCGCCCTGGCCGCCGCCGGCGACACCACCTCACCCCGCCTCCACAGCTGGGACACCGGCGGAACCGCGCAGATCACCCCCAAGGCGGGTGCGAGCCCGATCGCCCGCCCGGACCGCACCGGCGCGGCCCTGGCGGCGCTGAACACCACCACCAGCGGCACCGTCGACTTCGTCCGCACCAGCCGTGTCCCGAACACCACCGACCTCCCCGGCAACCTGTTCGTCGCCATGGCGTGGGACGCGGTCAGCTGGGCCGCGCCCGCCGGCGGCAACGCCCCGCAGAACCTGACCACGTCCGACCTCTCCAACATCTACAACTGCCGCGTCACCAAGTGGAAGCAGATCAACCCCGCGCTGCCCGACGCCACCATCGTCCCGGTTCTCGCCGGCCACCTCTCCGTCGACCGGTCGGGCGTCACCGGCACACCGATGGAGTCCTCGGACTTCTTCCTCAAGGCCATCAAGTACCCGCCCGCGGGCACGGACGGCCCGAGCGACCGCTCGTGCGTGCGCGTCGTCGCGCGGGGGGACCAGGGCTGGGACCCGATCCTGCACGACCCCAACGCGATCGTGCCCTACTCCGTCGGCCGCTTCGTCGGCCAGGTCTACGGCGGACACTCCGGCCCCGGCGACGACCCCGTCGTCCTCACCGTCCGCGACATCGACGGAATCGCCGCGGTGGACCCCGTCGCCCGTCAGATGGCCCTCGGGTTCTCGTCCTCGTCCTACGGACGGTGGCTCTTCAACGTGGTGCGCGAAGCCGACTGGACCAGGCTCCCCGCGACGAACACCCTGCGCAACGTCTTCGGCACCTACGGGTGGATCTGCAGGAGCCCCGTCGCCGCCGCCGCGATCAAGAGCTATGGCTTCCGGGTCCTGCCCGTCGGAGCCTGCGGCTCGACGCGCCACGCCTGACCCGCCCCGCCGCCGGCCCCGGGCGCGTGCCGCGTCCGGGGCCGGGGCCGGCGGGGAGTGCGGGAGGTCGGCCCGCGAGGCGGTGCGGGAGGCTCAGGCGCAGACGTCGCGCCCGTACTCCTCGCAGCTCGGCCGGAATTCGTCCGGCCGGTCGCGGCGGAGTTCCTCGTAGCGGCGCACGAAGACGTCCAGCGCCGCGTGGAGCGTGCAGCCGGACGCGTCCGTGATCGCCTTGACGGCGCGGACGATCCGGCGGTCGAGGATGTCGCGGTCGAGAACCTCGCGGTCCAGGCTCTCGGGCAGGTCGTCCAGGCGCCGACCGTACCCGCGGGCCCCGTTCCCGCGCCGCTCGATCTCGCCCGGGGCGCCGCGGCGAGGCTGTCGGTCTCCTCACACCCGGCGCCCAATCCCCCTGCCCGCTCCGCCCTCCGCCTAGGGTGATCTTCCTCGGCGCGGATCCGGATCGGGCGATGGGGTGGAACAGATGGGCGTTTCCCTGACGGCTCAGCAGTTGATCGGGCTGCTGGTCGACCCCGGCAGCTACCGGAGCCGGGACGAACCGGCGGCCGGCGACGCCGCTCCCGCCGACCCCGGCTACCGGGCGAGCCTCGCCCGGGCGCGGGAGCGCACCGGCGTGGACGAGGCGGTGCTCACCGGTGTCGGCCGGATCGGCGGGGAGCCGGTGGCCCTGGTCGCCTCCGAGTTCGGCTTCCTCGGCGGGTCCATCGGCGTGGCCACCGCCGAACGGATCACCCGCGCCGTGGAACGGGCCACCGCCGAACGCCTCCCCCTGATCTCCCTGCCGGTCTCCGGCGGGACCCGGATGCAGGAGGGGTCGGCCGCCTTCCTCTGCATGCTGCGGATCACCGCCGCCGTCCAGGCGCACCGGGCGGCGGGCCTGCCCTACCTCACCTATCTGCGCAACCCCACCATGGGCGGGGTGTTCGCGTCCTGGGGCACGCTCGGGCAGCTGGTCCTCGCCGAACCGGGGGCCCGGCTCGGCTTCCTCGGCCCGCGCGTGTACGAGGAACTGCGGGGCGTGGAGCTGCCGCCCGAGGTGCAGCGCGCCGAGACGCTGGCGGAGCGCGGGCTCGTCGACGCGGTGGTGGCACCGGAGGAACTGCGCGAGGTGCTGCGCCGCTCGCTGTCCGTCCTGACCCGCCGGTCGCTGCCCCCCGCCGGGCCCGCCGTCTCACCCGCCGCCGCGCCCGCCACCGCCGAACCGGCCGAGCGCCCCGACGCCTGGCAGGCCGTCCTCCGCACCCGCCGCCCCGACCGCCCGGGCACCCGCGAGCTGCTGCGCCGCACCGCCGAGGAGCTGGTGCTCCTCGACTCCCCCGGCGGCCGGGACGGCGCCCTGGTCCGCGCGCTCGCCGTGCTGGACGGGCAGCCCGCCGTGGTCGTCGGCCAGCAGCGCCGGACCGGCACCCAGGAGCGCCCCTTCACCGCCGCCGACCTGCGGGCCGTCCGCCGCACCGCCCGCCTCGCCGAACAGCTCGGCCTGCCCCTCGTCACGGTGGTCGACACGGCGGGCGCCGAGCTCTCCGTCCAGGCCGAGCTGGACGGCGTGGCCGTCGAGATCGCCTACTGCCTCACCACCCTGCTCGCGCTGCGCACCCCCGTCCTCGCGGTCCTCCTCGGCCAGGGCTCGGGCGGCGGCGCCCTGGCCCTCCTCCCCGCCGACCGCGTGCTCGCCGCCGCCAACGCCTGGCTCGCCCCGCTCCCCCCGGAGGGCGCCTCGGCCATCGTCCACCGCGACGGCGGCCACGCCCCCGACCTCGCCCGCAGCCAGGGCATCACCGCCCACGACCTCGCCGCCGTCGGCCTGGTCGACACCGTGGTCCCCGAACTCCCCGACGCCGCCGACGAACCCGCCGCCTTCTGCGCCCGCCTCGGCAGCGCCGTCGCCGCCGCCCTCACCACCCTCACCGCCACCCCCGAAGCCACCCGCCTCACCGCCCGCGCCACCCGCCACCGCCGCCTGGGGGACGTCCTGCCCCCGGCCTGACCGTCAGATGAACAGCTGGTCGGCCCCCACGTCGCCCCGCCGGGCCCACGCCCGGCGGGGCGACGTGCTGGGGGCGGGACCGGCGGTGGGCCGATGCCGGATCAACCACCCACATCAGACACATCGATAGTTTGTTCACACATACGACAAATTTCCATGATTCGGTGCTTAACTCCCCTCTCAGAATCAGGTCCCCACTGCCCTGATCCCGGTGCGTGCACGGAGGTCTGACGCCGTGCGCGCCGAAGCTTCCGACCTGGAGGGACGTCCGAAGTGAACTGGTCAAAGCGGATACCCGTATCCATACCGCCGCACGTGCCGGAGGGGATCGCGTGAGCGCCGTGACTCGCCGCCCGGGGCGGCCACGCCGCTCACTCATCGGGTTGCTGGTGATGGCCCTGCTGATCGGAGCAGGCTCCCTCACGATCCCGTTCCTCTCCGCGCCGCAGTCGCACGCGGCGGCGGGTGACCCGTTCAACCCGGCGGACCCCCAGGTCTTCATCGCGCAGGACATTCCCACCCGCCTCTACAAGGCAGTCACCGGCGCGTCCGGCAGTGTCACCTTCCAACCGGAGGGCACCGCCGCCGCGATGGGCTACAACGCCATCAGTTACAACCCGGCGGACAACTACCTGTACGGAATCGCCGCCGACAGCACGATCGTCCGCATCGGGCAGGGCGGCGTCGTCACCCGCTCGGGAACCGGCCTCGCGCAGGGCTGGCCGAACGTGGGCGCGTTCGCGCCGAACGGCAGCCTCTACGCCGCCTGGAGCGGGGGCGACACGGCCTGGCGGATCAATGTCACCACCGGCCAGATCATCGAGACGTTCAAGCTGCCCACGGTGGCGACCGTGTCCGACTTCACGTATGCGGGCGGATTCTTCTGGAGCGCCGCCCCCGACGGCACGATCATGCGGTTCGACCTCCTCGGTGCGACCAAGACGGTCACGGCCTCCCCCTCCCCCTCCCCCGTGAAGGCGAGTGCCTCGGGGTTCGGCGCCGCCTGGACGTTCGGCAACGGCAACATCGGCGTCTCCGACAACTCGTCCGGAACCGTGTACCAGGTCAAGATCACCAATCCGGCGGCGGCGAACCCCACGTTCACCCTCGTCTCCACGTCGCCCGGGCCGTCCAGCGGCAACAACGACGGTGCGGCCTCGGCCGGTCTGCCCACGGACTTCTCGCTCGTCAAGAGCGGACCGGACCTGGTGAAGCCGGGCACCGTCGTGACGTACACACTGAAGGTGAAGAACAACGGGCCCGGCAACGCCAGCGGCTACACCGTCTCCGACACCGTCCCCGCGCCGCTCACGAACGTGAAGACCGCGACGCCCGGCTGCACCGTGGCCGGCAACACGGTGACGTGTGTCGGCGGGCGGACCCTCGCGGGGGTCGAGAACACCATCACCATCACGGCGGACAGCCCCGCCACGATGACCGGCTGCGTCACCAACACCGGTTCGGTGCTGGCCAATGAGCAGGACCCGACGCCGGGCAACAACCAGTCCTCGGTGAAGACCTGCGCCGTGGCCCCGGCGCTGACGGTGAAGAAGTCGGCCGACCCGGGCACCGTGAGCAAGGTCGGCGACAGCGTGAAGTACTCCTTCGTGCTGACCAACACCGGCAACGTCGAGCTGTCGGACCCGGGTGTCACCGAAACGGCGTTCTCGGGCAGCACGCCGCCGGCCGTCGGCTGCCCGGCCGGTCCGCTGGCCCCGGGGGCGTCGCTGACCTGCACCGCCACCTACACCGTCGCCCAGACCGACCTGGACGCGGGCTCGATCAAGAACACCGCGACCGCGCACGGCACCGAGCCGGGGTCCACCACCCCGACCGTCTCCCCGCCGGACTCGGCGACGGTGACCGCGACGTCCGACCCCGGCCTGACGGTGGTCAAGTCCGCCACGACGAGCCGGCCGGACCAGCTCGTGCTCGGTGAGGAGATCGCGTACAGCTTCGTGGTCACCAACACCGGCAACGTCACCCTCAAGGACGTCAAGGTCGACGAGACCGCGTTCACCGGCACCGGCACCCCGCCGGCCGGACCGCCGCCGGTGTCCCCGCCGTCCGAGGTGGAGCTGCCGCAGGCGCCGAAGCCGGCGCTCGCGGTGGTCAAGTCCGCCGAGACCGAGAAGCCCGGCCGACTCGTCGCCGGGGAGAAGGTCACCTACACCTTCACCGTCACCAACACCGGCAACGTCACCGTCAAGGACGTCAAGGTCACCGAGGGCGAGTTCACCGGCACCGGCAAGCTCTCCCCCGTCATCTGCCCGAAGGAGACCACTGCGCTCGCGCCCGGCGCCACCGTCACCTGCACCGCGACCTACACGGTCACCCAGGCCGACGTCGACGCCGGAACGATCAGGAACACGGCCACGGCCACCGGCACCCCGCCCAAGGGCGAGCCCCCGGTCTCCCCGCCGTCCGGGGTCATCGTCCCGTCCGACGGGCGGGGCGCACTCGACCTCCGCAAGTCCGCCGAGGTCGTCGACGTCAACCGGAACGGGAGGACCGACACCGGCGACCGCATCGAGTGGAAGCTGACCGTGGCCAACCAGGGCACCGCCACCGTCACCGGCATCAAGGTCGACGACCCCACCGCCGGTGCGGTGACCTGCCCCGGGACCAGCCTGGCCCCGGGCGCGACGATGACGTGCACCACCCAGCCGCACACCGTCACGGCCGAGGACGCCCAGCGGGGCAAGGTCGTCAACACCGCCACCGCCACCGGCGCCGGGGCCGCCTCCGCCGAGGCCACCGCCACGGTGAAGGTCGAGCCCGGCAGCCCGGCGGCACCGGCGCCCGCGGTGCCCGCGGCGCCTAAGCCGTCCGGACCGACCGGCATCCTCGCCCGCACCGGCACCGCCGTCACGACGGTGGCGGGGATCGGAGGCGCCCTGCTGGTCGTCGGCGCACTCGTCCTCGCCCTGAGCAGGCACCGCCGCAACCACTGAACCGGCCAGGCCGGTGAGCCGGCGCGAGCGTAGAACCGGCTGACCGGCCCGCCCGAGCGGCGTGCCGCACCGATGCCCCGCCGGGTGCCGCGGAATCCATCCGCGGCCCTCGGCGGGGCATCGGCACGAGGGGCGCCGCCGCGCGACGTCGTGCGAGGTCGCCCGCAGTCGCGCGAAGTCCCCACCCCGGCACCCCCGTTGTGGTGCCGGTCTCAGATCCACCGCGACTCGGTGTGCAGCCGGCCATGGCGGTGGGTGACGTCCGGGGGCGGCGGGCGGTGAGTGCGCTCACAAGGATTCCCTCGGCACGACGGGCGGTAGTGCTCGGGCCGATACCGGGGCGGGGGTGGCGTAGCCGCAGGTCAGGGGCCTCGGCGGGGGGCCTTCGAATCGACGGCGCGCGAGATCGCTACGACCGGGCGTCGTAGCGGACGGGTCTTGGCAGCGGCCGAACCGGTCTGGCAACAATGGGTCTCGTCGCCGGCCGCACCCGGTACCTGTCCCACCGGGGTGCGGCTCTTCACCACGACTGTCCGGCGCACGCCCCGCGACCGTTACGGCCCCTGTCCGGCCACGGTCCGGGCGGGGCGAACGCCGGCCCAACCTGATTGAGGTCTTGTTCTTCATGCCCGCTTTCAAGCTTCGTATGCGTACCTCGGCCGCCGTTCTCGCCGGTGCCGCCGCCGTGACCGCCCTCGGTGCCGGCCTGGTGCCCGCCACCGCCTCGGCCGCGACGCCGCAGACGATCGCCGCACAGATCGTCCCGGCCAACCAGCTCAACTCGTTCAGCCAGATCATCGCCCACGAGTCCAGCTGGAACGTGACCGCGGTCAACCCGTCCTCGGGTGCGTACGGCCTGGCGCAGGCGCTGCCGGGTTCGAAGATGGCCTCGCACGGCGCCGACTGGAAGACCAACCCCACCACCCAGATCCGCTGGGCGCTGGACTACATGAACGAGCGCTACGGCAGCCCGAACAACGCCTGGGCGTTCTGGCAGACCCACCACTGGTACTAAGCCGACCAGGAGCAGTACCCGACTTCACCGGACCATCTGTCCCCCCTCACCCCGGGGTCGGACAGGGACCACCGGGGTGACCGACGGCCCGGCCGCGCGCAATCCGCGCGGCCGGGCCTTCGGGCGTTCCCGGGCCGGTCACGGCGGGGCCGCTCGGATATATTCGGGCCGAGACGAAGTCCCGCCCAGCGCTCGGGCTCCGCCCGGCCCCGCCCGAGGAGCATCCGGTGCCCCAGTCCCCCCGCACCCCGGCGACCGCCACCACGCAGACCGTGGCGCAGGTCAACCAGACCGTGCTGCTGGAGGTGCTGCGCCGGCACGGCTCGCTGTCCCGGCAGCGGCTGGCGGCCGAGAGCGGGCTGTCGACGGCGACCGTGCACCGGCTGGTCGAGGTGCTGCGGACGGCCGGCCTGGTGGTGGTCGAGGCCGAGCGGGCGCCGTCCAGCGGCGGCCGGCCGCCGCAGCTGATCCGGTACAACGCCGGGGCGCAGACCGTCCTGGCGGTGGCGATGCGCCCGCGCCGGATCGTCGGGGTGGTCACCGACCTGCACGGCGCCGTGCTGCACGAGGCCGAGCACCACTGGGCGGCGGGCCTCGGGCCGGAGCGCGGGCGCGAGCCGTCCGCCGAGGACCTCACCGGCCCGCTGCTCGCCCTGGTCGAGGGGCTGCGGACGTGGGCCGCCCGGCACGCGGGCGCGCCGCGCGCGCTGGTGGTCGGGGTGCCCGGGGTGGTCCGGGACCGGACCGGGCTGGTGGAGTTCGCCCCGGCGCTGGACTGGCCGGGGCTGCGGCTGCGCACCCTGCTCCAGGAGCGGCTGGGCGTCCCGGTGGCCGTGGAGAGCAACGTGGACCTGGTCGCCCTGGCCGTCCAGCACGGCGAGGCGGGCGCCGGGGTGGGCGACCTCGCCGCCGTGGTGGTCGGGATCGAGGTCGGCGCCGGGATCGTCCTGGGCGGCCGGCTGCACCGGGGCCGGCTGGGGTCGGCGGGGGCGCTGGGGTACCTGATGGGCGACCGCCGGGCGCTGGACCGCCCGCTCGGCCGCACCGGGGACACCCAGGCGCGGATCGGCGACCACGCCGTGGACCGGCGGATCGCCGAGGCCGGGCTCACCGTGTCGGGATCGTCCGCCGAGCGGGTGGCCGAGCTGTTCCGGCTGGCCCGCGAGGGCGTGCCGGCGGCGGTGCGGCTGGTGGACGAGTTCACCGACGACCTGGCCCTGCTGGTGGCCAATCTGACCAGCGTGCTGGGGCCCGAACTCGTCGCGCTGGGCGGGCGGTTGCTCTGGGAGAGCGGCGGCGAGATGCTGCCCGCGATCGAGTCCCGGCTGCAGGGCCGGGTGCCGGTGCTGCCGCGGCTGATGATGGTGCACTCGACCACCACCGAGCTGGTGGGCGCCGCCGCGGCGGCCGTCCGGCTCGTCGACGGGGCCACCTTCATCACCCGCTGAACCCACGGAACCCACGGAACCCACGGACCCGTCCGGGCCGGGCCGCCTCGGGGCCGCGCCCCGCCCCACTATTTCTCAGTGTGATAGAAACTCCTCGTGGCCACTCGACCCAAGGAGACCCGGATGTTCACGGCCGCCTTCGCCATGGACCCGGCCCGGTTCCCCGACGTCTACGGCCCCGAGGCGCGTGCCCGGGTGCTCGCACGCGCGGACCTCGTCGCGGACCCGGACGCCCCCGGCGGGGTCTGGTCCCCCGAGCGGCTCGCCGCGGCGCCGGACGCCCTGCGCGACGTCGAGGTGCTGTGCACCGGCTGGGGCGGGCCCGTGCTCGACGCGGCCGCACTGGAGCGGATGCCCCGGCTGGCCCTGGTGCTGTACGCGGCCGGATCGGTGCGCCGGATCGTCACCGAGGAGTTCTGGGCGGCCGGCATCCCGATCGTCACCGCCGCCCACGCCAACGCCGTACCGGTCGCCGAGTTCACCGTCGCGCAGATCGTCTACGCGCTCAAGGACGGCTGGCGGCACGTGCTCGCCGCCCGCGCCGCCCGCGCGCCCGTCCGGGTCGGCCGGGCCCCCGGCGCGTACGGCGCCACCGTCGGCGTGCTGTCGCTCGGCGCCATCGGGCGGCTGGTCTGCGAGCGGCTGCGCGGCTACGACCTGCGGGTGGTCGCCCACGACCCGTACGCCGCGCCGCCGCCCGGGGTGCGGGCGGTCGGCCTGGACGAACTCTTCGCCACCGCCGACGTGGTGAGCGTCCACACCCCGCTCGTCCCGGAGACCCGGGGGCTGGTCGGCCGGCGCCTGCTCACCTCGATGAAGCCCGGTGCCACGCTCGTCAACACCGCGCGCGGCGCCGTGCTCGACGAGCCGGCCCTGCTCGCCGTGCTCGCCGAACGGCCCGACCTGTTCGCCGTGCTGGACGTCACCGACCCCGAACCACCGCTGCCCGGCTCGCCGTTGTTCACCCTGCCGAACGTCGTGGTCACCCCGCACCTGGCCGGCAGCCAGGCCCTGGAGCGGCGGCGCCTCGGGGACCTCGTGACCGCCGAGTTCGAGCGGTGGGCCCTCGGCGGACCGCTCCACCGGGCCCTCGACCGCCACGGCTACGAACGGATGGCCTGACGTGGAGGACCGACGCCCCGACGTGCTGGTCGTCCTGACCGACCAGCAGACCGCCGACGCGATGAGCGCCGCCGGTAACCCGCACCTCGCCACCCCGCACATGGACGCGCTGGCCGCCGCCGGCACCCGCTACCGGCAGGCGTACTGCGCCCAGCCGCTCTGCGCACCCTCCCGGGCCAGCCTGCTCACCGGGCAGCTGCCCAGCGCGCTCGCCTTCACCGGCAACGAGGCCGCCGGCCCCGGCGGCGAAGCGCCGGAACCGCTGCTGGGCCGGGTGTTCGCCGAGGCCGGGTACGACTGCGCCTACGGCGGCAAGTGGCACCTCCCCGAACTCGACCTGCCCGCCGGCCGCGGCTTCCGCCGCATCCACCCGGCCGGTGACGACGCCGGACTCGCCCGCGCCGCGACCGGATTCCTGAGCCGGCCCCACCCCCGCCCGTTCCTGCTGGTGCTCTCCTTCCTGGAGCCGCACGGCATCTGCGAATGGGCGCGCGGCCAGCAGCCGAAGAGCGGCCCGCTGCCCGCCCCGCCGCCCGTCGCGCAGTGCCCGCCGCTGCCCGCCAACTTCCCGCCCGCGCCCTACGAGGCCCGGCTCCCCCGGCTCGCCCAGCGCGCCTGGGCGCACACCCACCCCACCGCCGAGTGGCGCGAGGACGACTGGCGGCGCTACCGGCAGGCCTACTACGCGCTGGTGGAACGGGTGGACGCGCACCTCGGCACCGTGCTGGACGCGCTGCGCGCGCACGAGCGCGCCACCGGCCGGGAGACCGTCGTGGTGTTCACCGCCGACCACGGCGACGGCGCCGGCGCGCACGGCTGGAACCAGAAGTGGGCGCTGTTCGAGGAGTCGGTGCGGGTGCCGTTCCTGGTCAGCGGCCCCGGCAGCACGCCGGGCGAGGTCAGCGACCGGCTGGTGTCGACCGGGCCCGACCTGCTGCCCACCCTCGGCGACCTCGCCGGGATCCCCCTGCCGCCGGGCCTGCCCGGGCGCAGCGTGCGCGCGCCGGAGCCCCGGGAGAGCGTGGTGGTGGAGACCCGCTGGGAGCTGCCCGGGTTCAACAACGCCCTCGGCCGGATGATCCGGGACGGGCGGCACAAGTACGTCTGCTACGCCTGGGGCGACCACCGGGAGCAGCTGTTCGACCTCGCCGGGGATCCGGGTGAGATGGTCAACCTGGCGGTGGACGCCCGGCATGCGGCCCTGCTCGACCGCTTCCGCACGCTGCTGGCCGGGCACTGTGCCCGGACCGGTGATCCGTTCGCGCGCTTCCTGCCGCCCGCCGAAGGGGATTGACGGTCCGTCAGTCGGAGGCGGGATCCAGCCCGAGCAGATCGCGGGTGCGGCGGTACTTGGCGGCGAGGCGTTCGGCGGTGGCCGGGTCCAGGCTCGCCAGCCGGGCCGGGTCGGAGTTGTGCGCGAGGTCGGCCCGCTTGACGACGAGCGCACCGGGGGTGGCCAGGATCCGCGCCGTGTACTCCTCCAGCGGCTCGCCGGGCCGCTTGGTGAGCGCGTCCACGATGGCCTTGGTGGTGTCGCTGAGGGCGGCGGCGGCCAGCCACTCGCGGGTCAGCGCGTCGTCCTCGATGGCGTCATGCAGCCAGCCGGCCGCGATCTGCTCCTCGCTGCCGCCGCGGCGCGCCACGCCGTGGGCGACCGCCGCCAGGTGCTCGGTGTAGGGGCGGCCGTTCTTGTCGGTCTGCCCCGCGTGTGCGCGCCGGGCGATCGTCTCGACCTCGGCCAGGCTCAGGTGATCCACGCCGCCATGGTAGGCCCTGTGCTCCGGGTCGCGCCGTCCGGCCGGGGGCCTGCCCGCGGCGGCCGTTCGCACGCCTGGTTGACTTCCGGCGTTCCGTCCGAGCCCCCGCACCGACGAACGCGCCGAGGAAGCCATGACGAGCCTGCACCCGCTGCTGTCCGGTTTCGCCCCGATCTGGGCGCTGACCGGCGTCGGCTACCTGCTCGGCCGCGGCGGGCTGCTCGGCGAGCACGCGGAGCAGGTCCTGAACCGGTTCGTCTTCCACGCCGCAATGCCCGCCGCGCTGTTCCTGCTGATCGGCCGCACCCCGCTGGACCGGTTCGCCAACGCCTCGATGGTCGCGTTCACCGCGAGCACGGTGGTGGCGGGCGGGCTCGGGCTGCTCGCCGCGCACCGGCTGTTCGGGCGCGGGGTGCCGGAGCGCACGCTCGGCGGCATGGCGGCCGGGTACGTCAACTCGGCCAACCTGGGCATCCCGGTGGCCACCCAGGTGCTCGGGGACGCCTCGTTCGTCGGCCCGGTGGTGCTGTTCCAGATCCTGGTGGTCACCCCGGCGGTGCTGACCGTGCTGGATTCCGGGCGGGCCGGCCTGCGGGCCGCGCTCACGCTGCCGCTGCGCAACCCGATCCTGCTGGCGGTGGGGCTCGGCGCCGTGGTGTCGGCGACCGGGTGGCACCCGCCCGCCGAGCTGCACCGGTCCTGCGAACTGCTCGGTGGCGCGGCCGTGCCGACCGCCCTGGTCGCCCTCGGTCTCTCGCTCTGCCACCCGCCCGCCGTCACCGGCGCCTCCCGCTGCCTGGAGGTCGGGACGGCGGTCGCGCTGAAGACCGTCGTCCAGCCGCTGGCGGCCTGGGCGGTCGGCGCGCTGGTGCTCGGCCTGCCGCCGCACCAGCTGCTGACCGTGGTGCTGTTCTCGGCGCTGCCGACCGCGCAGAACGTGTTCACCTACGCGCGCGAGTACGACCACGGGGCCGCCTTCGCCCGGCACACCGTCCTGGCCTCCACGCTGGTGTCGATGGCCACGCTGTCCCTGGTCGGCCGGGCCCTCGGCTGAGCGCGACCGGCCCGCCACCGGAGCGGCGGCGGGCCGGAGCGGCGGCGGGCCGGTGCGCGGGGCGGGCCGGTGCGCGGGGTGGATCAGCCCTCGTAGCGCAGACCGTGCCCGAAGCGGAACAGCGGGTCGGCGGTGTCGAACGGCACGTCCGGGCGGCTCGCCTCGACGGCCGCCATCGACGACGGCAGGTCGAACGGCAGCGAGCCCTGCGGCCGCTCCTCGCCGAACAGCACCTTCACGAAGGCGCGCTCCTCCGCCCCGAAGTTGACCGTCAGCGCGGCGGCGTGGCCCGCGATCCCGGTCAGGATCGCCGGGCGGTCCAGGTACACGTCGACCACGGTCGGCACGGTGGCGCAGATCCGCCGCACGCGCTCGATCTCCTCCTCGGGGAAGTCCAGCGAGCCCGCGTGGAAGAAGGACTCCAGCGCGCCCTCCTCGCCGCGCGGCTCGAACGGCGCCGCCAGGCGCAGCACCGCCACGTCCGCCTCCTCCGGCGTGGCGACGAGCGTCGCGCGCCCGCCCAGCACCTCGGCCGACACGCCCTCCGCGTAGACCTTCGGGCCGCCCGGGGCGAGCGGCAGCCGGGCCGGCCCCTCGGCGGCGTTGGCCAGCAGGACGGTCGCGGCCGCCTGGGCCGCCAGGCCCTCGGCGCGCGCCCCGGCCGCGCCCACCAGCGCTTCGGCGGCGGCCTCGTCCACGTACGGCCGGTCGAACAGGCCGAGCCGGAACTTCTCGCGCAGCAGCCGGCGGGCCGAGTCGTCGATGCGCTGCTCGGCGACCTTCCCGGCCTTGACCAGGTCCACCAGCGCCTGCGGGCGGATCTCGCCGCCGAACTGGTCGACCCCGGCCTCCAGCGACTTGAGCATGCGCTCCTCGTACGTCAGCTCTTCCACGCCCCAGAACTTGTCGTTGAGGATCGCCCAGTCGGTGCAGACGATGCCGTCGTAGCCGAGCCGCTCGCGCAGCAGCCCGGTGATGACGCCCTTGTTGAAGCCGAAGCCGACCTCCTCGTACTCGGTGCCGACCGGCATGCCGTAGTAGGGCATCATCTGGGCGACACCGGCCTCGATGACGGCCTTGAACGGCTCCAGGTGGTAGTCGAACCTGCCGCCCGGGTAGACCTGCTCCCGGCCGTACGGGAAGTGCGGGTCCTCGCCGTTCAACTGCGGGCCGCCGCCCGGGAAGTGCTTGGCCATCGCCGAGACCGACTCCGCCCCGAGCTCCTCGCCCTGCAGCCCGCGCACATAGGCGACGGCCAGCTTCGAGGTGAGGTCGGCGTCCTCGCCGAAGGTGGTGCTGATGCGCGCCCAGCGCGGCTCGGTGGCGAGGTCGATCTGCGGGTGGAGCGCGACCCGGATGCCGACGGCCAGGTACTCGCGGCGCACCGTGTCCGCCCAGCGGCGCACCAGCTCGGGCGAGCCGACGGCGGCGAAGCCGAGCGGTTCCGGCCACTGCGAGAACGGACCGGCCAGCAGGGCGGTGGCGGGGTTGTCGGTGAAGGAGTGGCGCGGGTCGCTGGAGATGGTCACCGGGATGCCCAGCGGCCGGTCGAGGACGGCGCGCTGGAGGTTGTTGTGCCAGGCGGCGAGGGAGCGCGCGTCGGTCGCCCAGAGGATGTTGAAGTGGTTGATGCGCCGCTCCAGCAGGGCCGCCATGGACGGCATGCCGAAGTGGCCGGGGTCGTCCATGGCACCGATGGTCCCCAGCGGGTGGAACATCAGGCCGGCCTTGTCCTCCAGCGGCAGGCGGCTCAGCAGGTCCTCGACGCGCTGGTCGACGGACAGGGTCGGGTCCTGGTAGGGGAAACGGGCGTCGGTGCTCATGAGGGGGCCTTTCTGGGTGGTGCGGGGGGGGTAACGCGGGGGGTCTTGGGGCGGGTGCGGGGGGGTAACGCGGGGGGTCCTGGAGCGGGTGCGGTCAGGCCGCGCTTCTGATCCTGGTCACGAGAAGCGCTCCGACCAGGCAGAACACGGCGGCGAGGCCGAACCAGAGGGAGTAGCCGGCTCCGCCGAGCAGGGCGTTGCCGACCGGGATGACGACCACGCCGGCCAGGAACGGCGAGAGCGAACTCGGAAGGGCGTTGGCGATGTTGAGCACGCCGAGGTCCTTGGCCGTGTCGTCCTGGCTGGGCAGCAGGCTGATGGCGAGCGCGTTGTCGACGGCGAAGAACAGGCCGGCACCGATGCCGAGGACCGCTTCGAGGACCAGCAGGGTCCCCAGGCCGGCGTCGCCCAGGTACGGGGTGACGGTCACCACGGCGAGGACCGCCGCCATCAGCAGCCCGCCGCCCATCACGAAGGGCTTGCGGCGGCCGACCCGGTCGGACAGCACCCCGCCGACGATGCTGGCGACGACCAGGGTGGCCACGCTCAGGCCGTTGGCCAGGGCGTTGTAGCGCAGCTGCTCGTCGGTGTCGTCCATGCCGAACTCGGCGGCCAGGAACAGGGTCAGATAGCCGGCCAGGGCGCCGTAGCCGAGCATGATGAGGAACTTGCTCAGCCAGGCCCAGCCGAAGTCCGGGTGCTTGCGCGGGTCGAAGACGAAGGAGAGCAGGAGGCTGCGCACGTTCAGCGGCTCGTCCGGCGGGGCCGTGCGGACCCGGTCGGGCAGCCGGGCGGCGAACCAGAAGCCGAGGACGACGGCGATGGCGGCCGGCACGACGAACCGCAGGACGTCGCCGGGCAGCACGGAGAGCAGGACCGAGCCGACCATGATGCCGATCGGGGTGACCGCGCCGACGATGCCGGAGACGCTGCCGCGCCTGGCCTCGGGCACGTGGTCGGCCACGGTCGCCCCGGCGGCGGCGAAGGCGACGTTGGCGGCGCCCTGGGCGGCACACCAGGCGATCAGCAGGAGCGGGATGCTCGGGGCCAGGGCGCAGGCCAGCAGGGCCACCGCCATGACCGCGACGCCGCCGACCAGGAACGGGCGGCGCATCCCGAAGCGGGAGGTGCAGCGGTCGGAGAGGCGGCCCGCGAGGGGCTGGCCGACCAGGGCGAACAGCGCGCCGGTCCCCGTCACCAGCCCGAGCTGGGCAGGGGCGTCGTCCAGGCCGACCAGGTCCTGGATCTTGACCGACAGTCCGCCCATCACGGGGGCGAGGACGGCCAGGTACATGCCGAACTGACCGAGGGCCAGTCTTCGGACGAAGCCGGGGGGTGCCTGCGGAGCGGGGGCCTCCGCGGGCAGCGAGGGGGAGTCGAGCATGGGGGAGCTCCTAGGGGAACCTGCCACGACGGCGTGGCGTGGGCCCAATTGCTACACACGTGTAGCTTTCTGTCAAGCAACCCTGCTACCGTTCCCCCATGACCACCTCAGGAGCCGGGGCGGCAGCGGTGTCCGGCGGTTACGCCAAGGGCCGCGCCCGCCGGGCCGCGATCATCCAGACCGCCGCCGAGCACTTCGCCCAGCGCGGGTTCAGGGCCGTCACGATCCTCGACCTCGCCGCCGCGTGCGACATCTCCCGGGCCGGTCTGCTGCGCTACTTCCCCGACAAGGACGCGCTGCTCCAGGCCGTGCTGGAGGACCGTGACCGCCTCGACCGGGAGCGCTTCCGGCCGTACACCCGGCTCGGCGGCGGCCTCGGCGTGCTGCGCGGGATGGTGGACCTCGCCGGGCACAACGAGCTGGTTCCCGGGCTCATCGAACTGTTCGTCCGGCTCTCCGGCGAGGCCTCCGACCCGGAGCACCCCGCCCACGCCTACTTCGCCGACCGCTACGAGCGCATCCGGCGCGGCACCGCCCAGGCCCTGCGCGCGGCCCGCGAGGCCGGCCACCTGCGCGGCGACGTGGATCCGGAGGAGGCCGCCGTGCGGCTCACCGCACTGATGGACGGGCTCCAGGCGCAGTGGCTCTTCGACCGGTCCGTGGACATGGCCCGCCATGTGCGGGCGGCGGTGCTCGCGCTGCTCGACGAGCCCGGCGCGGCCGCCTTCGACGCGCTCGCGCCGGCCGGCTGACGGCCGGCCGGGCGCAGCGGCCCGGGCAGGTGCCCGGCCCCACCACGCCCGCAGCCCCTCCGCCGCCCGTTCCTCGGCGAGCCGCCGCTTCAGCGCGGCGCGCCTGTCCGCCGCGCGGTGGCGGTCACCCGCGCCGCTCCCCCGGCCGCCGGTGCGGAGGGCACCGCCCGGGCACCCGCTTCCGTCAGGCCGCCTCCCCCGGCACGGGTTCCGGCCCGGCACCGGGGGAGGCGGCGGACACCTCGGCCGCCCCCTCCCGGCGGGCACGGGCGAGGTCCGCACGGCTGCGGATCGGCTCGGCGGTCGCCGTGATGATCCCGCACGCGCCGACACCGATCGCGGTCACCGCACCGGCGAGCGCACCGACGGTCGCCGCCGTGCCCGGGTTCAGCTCGCCCCCCGCCGCCCGGCGGTTCCGGGGGCGCGGTGGCACACCCGCCCCCCATGGCGGGCACCGCGGGCCGGCCCGGTGCGTCCGCGCGGGCCCCCGTCCTACCGTTCCCGGACGGCGATCAGCTCGCGGCCGCGCAGGGTGTACAGCACGCCGTCCTCGTCGGCCGCGACCCGGGCGCCGCTGTACCACTCGGCGTCCACCTGCACGAGCACGGTGGCGGCCAGGGTCACCGGGTCCAGCCGGAACAGCGTCTTCTCACTGATCCCGTAGACCCGGCCGCGGGCCACCAGCAGCCTCGGGTTGGCCGCGGTGACCGCCCGCAGGTCGGCCCTGGCGTCGATCACCGGCGGGCGGCCCGGCCGGGCGGTGCGCAGGTCGGCGGCGAAGGCCTGCCCGTTGACCGTGATCCCGAACAGCCGGCGCCCGTGCACCACCAGGCTGCTGATGCCCGAGCCGAAGTCGGTGGCCGTACGCCACAGTTCGCGCCCGGCCACCGGGTCCCAGGCCGCCAGGTCGCCGCGCGGGCCGGTGGTCCTGGCGTTGTCGCCGCCGAGGAAGGCCTGGCCGTGCCCGGCCGCCACCGCGCGCACCAGCTGCTCCGGGCCGAGCGGGTCCACGTGCACGGTGGGCCGCCCGCTGCCGGGCCGGTAGGTGACGAACGAGCCGCCGCCGGTGGTGTCGGCCTGCACGCCGAGCAGCAGCAGCCCGTGCTCGGCGTCCCAGCGCACCGTCTGCGGCCGGTTCTGCTCCTGCGGCAGCGCCGCCTCCTGGACCGGCGCCTCGTCGGCCCACGGCCGGTAGCGCCAGATCCCCTGCGAGGAGTAGACGCCCAGGTAGAGGGTGCCGTCGTCGAGGACCACCGTGTCCTTCGCCTCGCCGGGCACCGGGAGCTTGCGCACCGTCCCGGCATCGAGGTCGTGCAGCGCGACCGAACCGTTGCCGCCGACGTACACCCGGCCGTACCGGGCCGCCAGCGACATGCCGAGCTGCGCCTCGGCGGGCGCGCCGGCGGCCACCAGGTCGGTGGTGGTGACGGCGGCCGTGGCGGTGGAGAGGGTCCAGGCGGTGCCCCCCTCGGTGACGCCGGCCAGGGTGTCGCCGATCCGGCCGAGGCCCCAGGAGTTGCCGTCCGGGACCGGCACCGCGAAGGCCTCCGGGCCGTCCGTGCCGAGCCGGTGGCGCCAGACCGTGCCGTGCTCGGTGGAGGTGAACCAGACGGTGTCGCCGAGGCGCTGGAAGTTGGTGACGCTCTTGGTGCCGGGCACCGCGAAGGAGCGCAGCACGGTGTGGGTGGCCGGGTCCAGCAGCGCGACGTGCGCGGGCTTGCCCTCGGTGGAGACGGCGAGCAGGTCGTCGCCGAGGGCGGTGATCTGACGCACGATGGTGTCGGCGGCGAGCTCCGGCGGGGTGATGTCGGTGACCCGCCCGGTGGCCCGCTCGACCGCGAACAGCGAGGCGAGCGTGGCCCCGCCGCCGCCCGCGAGATTGCTGCCGACACCCAGGTAGGCGTGGGTGGCGGTGGCCTCGACGGCCCGGCCCTGGGTGGCGCCGGGGGCCGGTGAGGCGACCTCGGTGAGCACGCCGCTCGCCGGGTCGTAGGCGTACAGGCCGGGGCCGGCCGCCCGGCCCTTCTGCCGGCCGGTGGCGAAGACCACGCCGTCGGGGGCGACCGCGACGTCCCGCACGTCGGCGCCGGGCACGGCGGCGAGGCCGCGCACGCTGCCGTCGGCCGGGTCGAAGCGGTAGAGGTTGACGGCCTTCGGCGCGTCCGTCACCCCGAGGTACAGCAGGCCGCCGTGGGCGGCCGAGCCCTGCACGAAGTTGCCGGTCGGCAGGGTCGCGGTGCCGGTGACCCGTCCGGTCGGCACGTGGTAGCCGACCACCCTGGCCGGGGCCAGGTTGCGCGAGCCGATCCACAGCGTCTCGCCGATCAGGGTCGCGCTCATCAGCGGGAAGTCGGCGTTGCCGGGGCCGAGTCCGGTCACCTCGGGGGTGCCGGAGGGGCGGTTCGGCGCGGCCGCGGCGGGCGTCGCACCGGCCGCGCCGAGCGCGGTCAGGGCGGTCACGGAGCCCGCGCCGAGCAGGAGTTGGCGGCGGGACGGGCGGGCGGTCGGCGTCATGGCGCTCCTCGGAGGTGGGTCGGGGTTCCGTGCTGCCCGGCGGCGGCCAGCAGCTCACGGGTGTACGGGTGCTCGGGCGCGGTGAACAGCCGCTCGGCGGGGCCCTGTTCGACCACCCGGCCGTGCCGCATCACCAGCACCTCGTCGCAGAGGTGACGGACCAGCGCGAGGTCGTGCGAGATGAACACCAGGCCGATGCCGGTGCGGCGGCGCAGGTCGAGCAGCAGGTTGAGGATCTGCGCCTGCACCGAGACGTCCAGCGCGGAGGTGGGCTCGTCGGCCACCAGCACCTGCGGGCCGACGGCGATCGCCCGGGCGATCGCCACCCGCTGGCGCTGCCCGCCGGACAGCCGGTGCGGCAGCGAGTCCAGCAACGCGCCCGGCAGGCCGACGAGTTCGACCAGCTCGTCGATCCGGCCGAGCGGCAGCCCGTGGGCGAGCAGCGGTTCGGCGAGGGCGTCGCGGACGGTCATCCGCGGACTCAGCGAGGCGTACGGGTCCTGGAAGACGAACTGCACCCGGCGGCGCAGCGCGCGTTCCTCGGCCGGGGTGGCCGCGTCCCAGGAACGGCCGTCGACCCGGACGCTGCCGGACTGCGGGCGCAGCAGCCCGAGCAGGGCGCGGGCCAGCGTGGACTTCCCGGATCCGGATTCGCCGATCACGCCGACGGCCCGGCCGGGCGCGGCGGCGAGGCCGACGCCGTCGAGCGCGGGCGCGCCGCGGCGGCCGTAGCGGACGGTGAGGTCCTCGGCGACCAGGACCGGCTCGACGGCGCCGGCCGGTGCGGCGGTCTCCTCCGGGTCGACGGGCTCCCCGGCCGCCCCCGGCGGCTTCTCCCCCGGCGCCACCGGCCGGTGGCAGGCGAAGCCGTGCTCCCCCGCCGTCACCCACCCGGGCGTCTCCTGCCCGCACCGCTCCACCGCGGCGGCGCAGCGCGGCGCGAACGCGCAGCCCGGCAGTTGCTCCCCGGCGGCCGGCGGGCGGCCGCCGATCACGGCGAGCGGCACGCCGCGCGGACCGTCCAGCCGGGGCACCGAGGCCAGCAGCCCGGCGGTGTACCGGTGCCTGGGGGCCGCCGACAGCCGTTCGACCGGGGCGCGTTCGGCGATCCGTCCGGCGTACATGACCTGGACGGTGTCGCAGCTGCGGGCGACCACGCCGAGGTCGTGGGTGATCAGCAGGACGGCGGTGCCGGTCTCGTCGCGGAGCCGGACGAGCAGGTCGAGGATGCCGGCCTGGGTGGTGGGGTCGAGGGCGGTGGTGGGTTCGTCGGCGATCAGCAGGTCGGGGCGGTTGGCCATCGCCATGGCGATCAGCACCCGCTGGCGCATGCCGCCGGAGAACTCGTGCGGGCGGTCGCGGTAGCGGCGGCCCGACTCGGGGATGCCGACCAGGTCGAGGAGTTCGAGCGCGCGGGCCCGGGCGTCGGCCCGGCTCGCGCCGTGCACCAGGGCGGCCTCGGCGAGCTGGCGGCCGATCGGCATCCGGGGGTTGAGGTAGGCGAGCGGGTCCTGGAAGACCATGCCGATCCGCCGGCCCCGCACCGCGCGCACGGCGTCCTCGGGGAGGGTGAGCAGGTCGGTGCCGTCCAGGCGGACGGTGCCGCCGGTGGTGCGGCAGCCGGGCGGGAGCATCCGGTTGGCGGCGAGCGCGGTGAGCGTCTTGCCGGAGCCGGACTCGCCGACCAGGCCGAGGATCTCGCCGGGGCGCAGGGCGAAGTCCACGCCGTGGACCACCTGGTGGGGCCCGGCGGCGACCTTCAGGCCGGTGATCTCCAGCAGCGGCGACGCCGTCGCCGGGGCCGCCGGGGTGTTCGTCGTCGTCACGGTCACCGCAGCTTCTCCCGGTTGAACGAGTCGGCGAGCAGGGTCAGCCCGAAGACCAGCAGGCCCAGCAGCAGCACCGGCGCGAGGGCGTAACCCGGGTGCAGGAACAGGTACTTGCTGCCGGTGTTGATCATCGTGCCGAGCGAGGGGGTGGGCGGCTGGATCCCGAAGCCGAGCACGCTCAGGCCGCCCTCGATCTTGGCGGCGTGCGCCATCGCCACGGCCAGCAGCGCGGTGGCGGCGTCGGTGACATTGGGCAGCACGTAGCGGCGCAGGGTGCGGGCGCGCGGCACGCCGAGCACCCGGGCGGCCACCACGTGGTCACGGGCGAGCTGGGCCAGCAGCGCGGCGCGGGCCTGGCGGCCGAAGGCGGGCAGCGCACTGAGCACGACGGTGACCACGACGCTGCCGAGCCCGGGGCGGACGATCAGCGCGATGGCGAGGCCCAGCAGCAGCCCGTGGAAGCCGAGCAGCAGGTCGAAGAGCCGCTGGACGGCCTCGCCGAGCAGCCGGTTCAGCCCGCCGAGCAGCCCGAGCAGGGTGCCGAGCACGGCGGCGGCGGGCACGGCCAGCAGGCAGACCAGCAGTTCGATCCGGACCCCGTACAGCGCGCGGGCCAGCAGGTCGCGGCCGACCTCGTCGGTGCCGAGCGGGTGGGACCAGGACGGTCCGGCCAGCGCCTCGCGGCCCTGCTGGTAGGGGTCGGCGGGGAGCAGCAGCGGGCCGAGCAGCCCGAGCAGCACCACCAGGGCGACCAGCACCGCCCCGGTGCGGCCGCGCCGGCCGCGCAGCACGGCGGGCAGGGCGGGCCACCGGCTCCCGTCGACGGCGGTCGTGGTGCTCATCGGCCCTCCCCGGCGCCGGCCTTGGCGATCCGCGGGTCCAGCCGGCCGACCAGCAGCTCGGAGCCGAGCTGCACGACGACGGCCACCGCGACCGCGAGCATGATCAGGGTCTGTGCGACGGGGTAGTCCCGCTGGTTGATCGCGTCCAGCAGCAGCTGCCCGAGGCCGTGCCGGGCGAACAGCTGCTCGGCGACGACCGCGCCGCCGAGCAGCTCGCCCAGGTTGAGGCCGAACTCGACGCAGAACGGCGCCAGGCTGTTGGGCAGCACGTGCCGCAGCAGGATCCGCCGCGGCGGGGCGCCCTTGGCGATCGCGGTGAGCACGAACTCCTCCTGCCGGGTGCGCCGGAGCTCGGTGGCGAGCAGCCGGGCCAGCACCACCGAACCGGGAAGGGCGAGCGCCACGGCGGGCAGCGCCAGGTACTGCACCGCCAGGTCGGGCGCGGTGAGGAGGTCGCGCTCGCCGCCGGCCGGCAGCACCCGCAGCAGCACCGCGAAGACGAAGACGAACAGCACCGCCGTGACGTACACCGGCAGGGCGAGCACGGCCGTGGTGAGCGGGTCCAGCGCCCGGGCCAGCCGGCCGCGCCGCTCGGCGGCCAGCGCGGCGCCCAGCAGCAGGCCGAGCACCAGCATCAGCAGCCCGGCGGCGAGGGCGAGCTGGACGGTGGAGCCGAGGCTCTGGCCGATCATCCGGGTGACCGGTTCGCGGTAGTGGAAGGAGAGCCCGGGGTCGCCGCCGAGCAGCCCGCCCAGCCAGGTGAGGTACTGGGCGGGCAGCGGGCGGTCCACGCCGAGCTGGCGGCCGAGGTGGTCGCGCTGCTCCTGGTCGGCCTCGGCGCCGAGCGCGGCGGAGACCGGGTCGCCCGGGGCCAGGCGGAGCAGCAGGAAGACGGCCACCGAGGCGAGCCAGAGGGTGGCCAGGGCTCCGGCGGCCTTTCTGGTCCAGTACGGCACGGGGGGTTCTCCGGGGGGGGTGGGTGGGACGGCTGACGGCGCGGGCGGGACGGCCGGCGACCGGGACGGGCGGACGGGGGGACCGGGGGGACGGGGGACGGCGGCTCAGGCGTCCCGGTGGGTGTCGGTCAGCTTCAGGTAGCCCAGCGCGCTGGTGGACACCTCCCGCACCGAGGAGGCGAAGGCGTAGGTCTCCCAGGCGTGCGCCAGGGTGATGTGGAAGGACTGCGCGAGCAGGTACTCGGACAGCTCGTGGTTGACGTCGGCCCGGGCCTGCTCGTCGGCGGCCGCGAAGGCGCGCGCCTGGAGTTCGGCGTAGGCCGGGTCGGTGACGTGCGAGGTGTTGCGGCCCACCTGGAGCGGCCCGGAGACGGTGATCCCGCTGAGCGGCGAGACGCTGACCATGCCGTGGTTGGCCACGAACAGGCCCTCCAGCGTGCCCTGCTGGATCTTCGGCTGGAGCGCCGCGTTGTCCAGCAGCTGCACGTCGACGCCGAATCCGGCCTGCTCCAGGTCGTACTTCACCAGCTCGACGAGCGAGCTGAAGACCGGCGAGTTGGCGGCGGTGAGCGGCACCCGGGCGCCCTCCGCGCCGGCCTCGCGCAGCAGCCCGCGCGCCTTCTCGGGGTCGTGCCGGTAGCGGGTGACCTGGTCCGGGGTGACGCCCGGGGTGTTGGAGGGCCAGGGCAGGCTGCTGGCCTCGGCGTGGCCGCCGTAGACCTGGTCGACGATCCGCTCGCGGTCCACCGCGTACTGCAGCGCCTGGCGGACCCGGAGGTCGTCGAAGGGCTTGGACGCGACGTTCACGCCGAGGAACGCCTGCTGGTAGGAGGCCTTGGCGGACTGCACGGTGAAGCCGGGGTTGCCCGTCAGCACCTTGAGGTCGCGCCCGGGGACGGCGCCGATCAGGTGCCCCTGGCCGGACTGCAGGGCGGACAGCGCGGCCTGGCTGCTGGTCACCGAGCGGACGGTGATCCGCTCGAAGCGGGGGCGTCCGCTCTGCCAGTACCGCTCGTACCGGGCGAGGTCGAGCTGGTTGCCGCCCTTGAAGGACTGCCAGCGGAACGGCCCGGTGCCGTTGACGGTGTCGCTCGCCCGTCCCTCGACGTACGTCCGGGCGTCCACGACCGGGTTGAAGGCGAGCGCGTCGAACAGGTTGCTGGTGGGCTTGGCGAGGGTGAGGGTGACCTCGTTCCGCCCGCTGGCCCTGATGTCCGCGAGGCGTTCCAGCAGCGGCTTGACCTGGGAGGTCTTGGTGGCGCCGACCAGCGAGAAGACGACGTCGTCGGCCTCCAGCGCGCGCCCGTCGTGGAAGGTGACGTCCTCGCGCAGCTTGAGCACCAGCTTCAGCCGGTCCGCGCTCCACTCCCAGGAGGTGGCCAGCCAGGGCACCGGCTGGAGAGTCACCGGGTCGAGGTCGACCAGCCGGTCGAGGACGAGGTTGACGAAGGCCGGGGTGTCCGGGCCGCGGTGGAGCAGTTGGGTGGGGTCCGGCGCGCTGCCGTACACGATCTGCAGATCGGGCGCGGACGCCGCGGCGGCGGCGCCGGGGGCGGCGCCCGCGTCCGGGTCGGTGGCCGAGCGGCAGCCCGCCGCCAGCAGGGCCGCTCCGGCGCTCAGGCCGAGGAAGCCTCGTCGGGGCAGGCCGGGGTGACGGGCCGCTTCGCTCATGGTGCTGCTACCTCTTGGTGGTTGGGGGTTTCGGCCGGGTCAGAGCTGGGTGACGACGACGCTGTCGCTGTAGAGCACCACGTCGGGGCCGCCGGTCGGGTACGGGATGCCCTTGGCGGGGTTCCAGTTGGCGCGGTAGATCCCGGTCTTGAAGTAGGGGGCCTGGTTCTGGTGGTAGTTGTTGAGCCCGCTGTGCGCGCCGACCTGCACGCCGTCCCGGTACACCGTGATCGAGCCGGGCGTGGTGGCGGTGGACCAGGTGATGTCGAACGCCCACTGGTTCCAGTGCCCGAACTCCACGCTGCCGAGCGGGATCACCGCCTCGGCGACGGTCGTCGGGCCGGTCAGCCAGTGCACCTTGAGGCGCCAGCTGCCGTCCTTGACGGTGAGTGCGATCGGCGGCTTGGTGTCGCTGCCGTCGGAGAGCGGGTAGCCGTGCCACTGGGCGACGATGGTCTCGGTGGAGGTCTGCACCCAGTCGGCGGGCAGGTAGTCGGCGAGCGCGAAGCGGTAGCCGCCCCAGCCGAGGGCGTTCACGGCCACCTCGGAGCGGTAGGACACCCCGTCGTTGGGGACGCTGAAGCGGGCGGCGAGCCCGGAGCCGCCGGCGGGGGCGCCGGTGACGGTGATGCTCCCGTTGCCGTCGATGCGCTGGCGGGTCCAGTGCGAGACGGTGCCGGACTCGAAGTCGTCGGCGAACACGGTGGTGCCGGTGGCGGCCGCGGCGCCGCCGGTGGCGGTGGCGGTGGCGGCGAGGCCGGGCGCGCCGCTCGCGACGGCCGCCGGGGCGGCGAGGGTGCCGGTCAGCAGGGCGGCGGCCAGTGCGGTGCCGGCGGCGCGGCGCGCGGAGGTGGTGACGGACATGGTGGTGCTCCTCGGTACGGGTTCGCGTGAACGGTGGGCGGTGGGCGGTGACCGGGGCGGCCGGCCGACGGCGGTTGCCAGGCGTCAGCCGGCCCGTCGACAGGAGGCCGCCGGTCCGCCGGCACCACCGCTGCGGCCCACCCAGACCGGGCTCGACCAGGCCCACTGGTCGTTCAGCTGCCTCACCCGCACGTGGTAGAAGTCGCCGTCCCCGCCCGGCCGTTCGTCGACCAGGTCGAGGTCGGCGGAGAGCTCGCGCCCGGGCACCGCCCGGTCGAAGCGGTAGGCGCCGGAGACGAAGCCACCGAGGAAGCCGGTCCGCGGCCCCTCCCGCAACTCGCCGATCCGGTAGGAGGTTTCGGCGCCGTTGACGATCGCCGTCAGCCTGGTCCGGTCGTCGCCGGCCACGGCCAGCGAGAAGCCCTGGGTGGCGTCGGTCGCGGTGTTCGGGTTGCCCTCGGTCACGGTCCGCAGCCGCAGCTCGCCCGGCCCGGTGCGCCACCAGTCGGACGGCCGGTAGGTGGCGGGCTCGGCCTCGGCCGGCGCCACCGTCTCGGAGCCTCGCAACCGGGGCTGCACGTCGAGCAGTTCGCCGCCCTCCACGCGCAGGGTGACGTCCCAGCGCACCGCCGCCTCGCGCCGGCCCCAGCCGACGGCGAAGCCGAGCGTGCCGTCGAAGCCGCTCTCCCCGCCGGCGGCGGCGAGGAGTTCGGGCCGGGACAGGCGGTGGATCGGCACACCGTTGCGGACCACCTCGACGTGGTCGAGGGCGTCCCGGCCGCGCACCGTGACCCGGATCCGGCGGCGGTCGGCGGACGGCGCCTCGCCGCCCATCGGCACGCCGTTCACCGAGGTCGCGAGCAGGATGCGGTCCCCGGTGATCGCGTAGGTGCGGCGCGCCTGGACGGCGTCCCAGATCGCGGGCCGGGTCAGCTCGGGTGCCCAGACGGCGAGCCGGCCGTGGCCGTGACTGCCGGGGAAGGCGCTGTGGTGGTCGGTGGAGCCGATCAGGCCGAACCGGTGACCGAGCCGCAGCCCGTGCACGGCGGTGCCGGCGGTGTCGCGCGGCCCCATGGTGTGCAGGTAGGTGCGCGGCGCCTCGTCGGACTCGGCGCAGCCGTGCATCGACATCACCTCCACCACCGGCGCGAACTCCTCGGTGTACGCGGACCAGTCGATGCCGCGCCGCCCGGTGCCGTACCCGATGTGGTGCGGGAGCGCCCAGGTGCGCACGCCCTCGGCGGCCAGGGCGCGCAGCCGGACGCGCAGGCCCTCCAGGTCGGCGGCGCGGATGATCTCGCCGCGCGGGCCGTCGAAGTACACGCAGTGGTCGCCGTACGCGAGGCTGTGCCACTCGAAGGACTGGAAGGTGACGAAGCGGCCGTCCTCGTGGGCCGCAGCGGTGACCTCCTGGACGTGCTCCCAGCGGTCGGCGAGCCGGGCGAAGCCCTCGGTGTGATAGTCCACCAGCCCGGCCAGCTCGGGGGTGCGCTCGGGGAGGTCGTGCCACCAGCCGTGACCGGTGACGCTGGCGAAGTCGAGCTGGAGGCGGGCGTTGGCGTAGGCGTCCTCGATCGGGCCGTGGCCGTAGCTGATCCCGCAGTGGTTGTGGAGGTCGCCGACGTAGAGGCCGAGACCGCCGTAGCCGGGTGCGTCGGTGGTGGGGGCTGTCATCGGTGCGGGCTTCCTCTGTTTGATCGACTCTGAGAAGAAGTCTTTCCCGATCTTCGAGAGAGGGTCAAGACTAGTCCGGTCGGCGTTGCTCGATCGCCATCGGGCGAAACATGCGATTCATAGAATCACTCCATGTGACAAGCCGCTCGCTTCCCGATCGACCCTTCCTGACTCACGAGCAACACCGGCCGCCACTTTCTCTTGATCTGATAGAAAGTGACGGAGAATCCGCAGGAGAATCCGCAGGTCCCTACCCGCCTACCCGTGAGGACGACCCGCCGCCGATGACCGCCACCGCACTCCCCGCCGCACCCGACCTCTCCGGCTCCGCCCTGGTCCGCGCCCCCGAACGCCCCGAGCCCGGCTACTGGGCGGGCTGCCCGAGCGTCCGCTACGAACCCGACCACGACCGCTTCCTGCTCACCTACCGCGAACGCCGCCCGCGCGCCGCCGACCCCTCGGCCGACGGCCGGGACCGGGGCTGGCGCTGCGCGGTGGCCGAGAGCCGCGACGGCGTGGAGTTCCGCGACCTCTGGTCGGTGGAACGCGCCGACCTCGGCTCGCCGTCCATGGAGCGCTTCGCCCTGCTCCGGCGCGACGGCGGCTATCTGCTCCACCTCAGCTACGTCGACCCGGTCGACCGGCGCTGGCGGATCGACGCCCTGCGCGCCGGGACGCCCGAGGCCTTCGACCTCGCCGCCCGCACCCCGGTCCTCACCGCCGCCGGCACCGGCACCGAGGGCGTCAAGGACCCCTACCTGCTCGAACACGACGGCGGCGTACGGCTGTTCGCCACCGTCTCGCGCGCCCGCGCCTTCACCCCCGAGGAGCAGGCCCGGGCCCACGCCGCCGCCGACATCCACACCACCGGACTGACCGTCCAGCCCACCGCGCTCGCCGGCTCCACCGACGGCCTGCGGTTCACCGCGCCGCCCGGCCGCGCCGCCGAGGTCCTCGACGTCGGCCCGGCCGGCGCCTGGGACGCCTACGAGTCACGGATCACCGCCGTCCTGCCCGACGGCTCCGGCGGCTGGCTCGCCCTCTACGACGGCTCGGCCGACGCGTCCGGCAACTACGAGGAGCGCTGCGGGCTCGCCGCCTCCGCCGATCTGCGCGCGTGGCACCGACTGACGCCCGACGGCCCGTGGCTGGACGTGCGCTACGCCGACGTGGTCGCCGCCCGGGGCCGGTGGTACCTGTACTACGAGCAGACCCGCCCCGACGGCGCGCACGAACTGCGGGTCGCCGTCCTCGACGAGTTCGCCGGCCTGCGCCCGTAGGGGCCGCCCGCCGTCCGCCGCCGGAGCCCGGCGCCACTCCTCGCCGGGCTTCGCGCCGGTCCTCGTGTCGTGCACCGGCGCCTCGCCCCCGCGTCGCCCCCGTGTCGCCCTCATTCCGCCCGGGCTGCGGACACCACCTCGGTCATCGTCGCCAGGAACCGCTGCGCCACCGCGAGTTCGTCCTCCCCGAACGCCTCCATCGCGGCCACCAGATCGGCGATCAGACCGCCGAAGAAGCCCTGGCCCAGGGCGATCGCACGGTCCTCCACCACCAGCCGCACCTTGCGGCGGTCCCCCGGATCGCGCTCGCGCCGGACCAGCCCGAGCCGCTCCAGCCGGTCGACCAGCCCGGTCGTCCCGGCCGAGTTCAGCCCCAGCGCCTCGCCGAGCCGCCCCGGCGTGACCACCACTCCCGCCCGCGCGGCGTCCAGCAGGTGGATCAGCGCCCGCAGATCGGTCGGGTGCAGGCCGTTGCGTGCCGCGAACTCGGCGCCGAACAGGTCGAGTTCGATTGTCAGTCCGCGCAGCAGGTGGACCAGCCGCATCGGCGTCCGCTCCGACTCCACCTCATGTCCTTCCCTCGGAAGACCTCTGGACGTATTCTCTCGCTCAGCGAGATACATGCTCACCGAGCAAGCCCGCCAAACCCTGGGGGAAGACTATGTCCGCACGCCCTGCCGCCGGCCCCACCCCCTCCCCCGATCCCGATTCCGCTCCGTCCCTCGACGCCTTCCTCGCCGCCTACGACGAGGCCCTCGCCCGCTGGCCGCTCCCGGTCGAGGCGCTCACCGTCCCCACCCCCTACGGCACGGCCCGGGTCAACGCCTGCGGTCCGCGCGACGGCCGGCCGCTCGTGCTGCTGCCCGGCGGCGGCGCCACCGCCACCTGCTGGACCGCCAACGCCGCCGCCCTCGCCGCGGCCGGCCACCGGGTGCTCGCCGTCGACCTCCCCGGCGACCCCGGCCGCAGCACCCTCGACCACCCCCGCCTCGACGGCCTCCCCGCCCTGCTCGGCTGGCTCGACGCCGTCCTCGACGCGCTCGACCTGCCCGCCACCGACCTCGCCGGCCACTCCTACGGCGGCTGGATCGCGCTGCGCTACGCCCTGCACGCGCCCGCCCGGGTGCACCGGCTCGCCCTGCTCGACCCCACCCAGTGCTTCGCCGGCTACCGGCCCGGCTACCTGCTGCGCGTGCTGCCGCTCCTGCTGCCGCCCCGCACCGCCGCCAAGGCCCTCGCCTACCTCGACCGGGAGAGCGGCGGCAGCGGCCTCGACCCGGCCTGGCGCGAGCTCTACGCGCTCGGCTTCGCGGGCTTCCCCGCCGCCCGACCGGTCACCGGCCGCCGCCCGAGCGCGGCGGAACTGCGCACCCTCGCCGCCCCCACCCTCGTCCTGCTCGCCGACCGCAGCCGCGCCCACGACTCCCGCGCCGTCGCCGCCCGCGCCCGCCGCGCCCTGCCCGGTGCCACGGTCGGGATCCTGCCCGACACCTCCCACCACACCCTGTTGAGCGCCCACCCCGAGGCGCTGAACCGCCGCCTCACCGAGTTCCTGGCCCCCGGCCGCCCCTGACGGGCCGCCGGCCGTCGGCCGACGGCCGGACCGGCCCAGGACCGGCTCCCGTCCGAGCAGCGCACCCACTCCAGCGCCCTCGTCGGGGACTGCCACGGCCACGCTCGACGTGTTCCGGCCGGCGGGCAGCATCCTGGAACCGGCCGGCGGTCCCGCCACGTGAACCCTGGTTGCTCCACCCCGCCGACGAGGTCAGCGCCGTCGACGCCTCCCCGGAGATGCTCGCGGCCGCCGCGCGTCGCGTGCCACGCGGCGCCCCGGTGCAAGGTCGCCGAGGCCGTCCTGCTCGCCCGGGAACCCGACCGCCGTCACGACGTCGTCGCCCTCATGCGGTGCCGGCTCTCGCACGTGCCGGCCGATCGGTGTGGCCGCCGCCCTCGCACCGGGCGGCCGGGTGTGCGTCGTCGACGACCGCCACCGGAATCCCGCGGAACCCGTCGACGGCCCGAGCTCCTCCACCATCCAGCGGCGCACCCCCGACGGGGCGGCCTACCGGATCGTGACGATCTCCTACGAGCCGGCGGAGCCGGAGCGGCGCCTTCGCGAGCTCGGCCGGGACGCCACGGCGCTCAGGGCCGCTCTCGGCTCCCGGCCTCCTGGCGGTCCACCAGTCCGCCGATCAGCGCCCCCAGCGACACCTCCAGGTCACCGCAGCGCTCACCCACCCCCACGAAGCCCACCTCGTCCAGCACCCGGCCCAGCGCGGGGTGCCGCTCGCGGTCCGCGGACTCGATGACCGCCCGCCGCTGGCTCGGCTCGCGCGGCGGGCTGACGGGGTGTTCGGAGAGCAACTCGCCGAGGACCAGGTGCCAGCAGGCACGGAACGCCGTCAGCGCGGGCTCGGGCCGCAGGCCGGCGGCCATCAGATCGGCGAGACAGGCGTCGTTGAACGCCAGCGCGTTCCGGGCGACCAGTTCGCCCCGAATCAGGATGTGCAGCACCCAGGTGTGGCCGGCCATGTAGTCGTGGGCGCCGAGCAGCCGGCGCAGCAGCCGCTCCTGCGGCGTCGCACCCGGCACGTCGACCGGCATGCCCTCGGCGATCTGCTCCAGGACGGCGATCAGCAGCGCCTCGCGGTCGGTCACGTGCCGGTACAGCGACGCGGGCGCGGTGCCGAGTTCGGTGGCGACGGCCCGCATGGTGAGGGCGTCGATGCCGTCCCGCTCGATCACCCGGCGCCCGGCGGCGACCACCCCCGCCGTGGTCAGTCCGGGGCGCGGCCGCTTGCGCCCGTACCGACCGTGCCCGGTCGCGACTCCCTCGGCGCCGGCCCCCTCGGCCGCCGTCGAGCCGCCCGGCGCGGCCGTACCGCCCCGCGCGCCCGTCGCGTCCGGCCCGTCCGCCTGGTGTTCGCCGACGCCCGGTCGGCTGCTCCGCTCTGACACCCCGCCATCCTGCCATGCCTGCGCCAAGCCCCTTCCGGCCTGGGCGTTTGCACCACCCTTCAGGTAAGGCTTACCTTACGCGAACAACGTTCGCATCGGAGGTCGCCATGCCCGGACCCGCTCCGTCCCGCACCACCACCCCACCCGCGTCCAGGACATCCCGCCCCGTCACCGCCCGCCCCGGCCTCGTCCTGGCCACCGTCTCCGTCTGCCAGCTGATGGTCACCCTCGACGCCAGCATCGTGAACATTGCGCTCCCCGCGATGGGCCACTCCCTCGGCTTCGCCGACAGCGCCCTGCCGTGGGTGGTCAATGCCTACGCACTCGCCTTCGGCGGACTGCTGCTGCTCGGCGGCCGGATCGCCGACCTCACCGGGCACCGCCGCGCGGTGCTCTGGGGCCTGGTGCTGTTCGGCCTCGCGTCGGTGCTCGGCGGGTTCGCCCGGACCCCCGCACAGCTGATCGCGGCCCGGGCCGGCCAGGGCGTCTCGGCCGCCGTCCTGGCACCGATCGGGCTCACCCTGATCATGGTGACCTTCACCGACGGGGCCGCCCGGGCCCGGGCCCTCGGCATCTGGTCGATGGTGACGGCGGGCGGCAGCGCGCTGGGCGTCCTGCTCGGCGGTGTGCTGACCGACCTGCTCGACTGGCGCTGGGTGTTCTTCGTCAACGCGCCGATCGTGCTGGCCGGCCTCGCCCTGGCGGTCCGTTCGGTGCCCGCCGTCCGCCCGCCGCTCACCGGCCGCCCCGACGTGCTCGGCGCCGCGCTCGGCACCGGCGCGATGACCGTCCTGGTCTACGGCCTCATGGCGACCGACCGCCACCCGTGGGGCTCGGCCCGGACGCTCGCCACGCTCGGCGCCGCCGTGCTGCTCGGACTGCTCTTCCTGCTCTGGGAGGCACGCTTCGCGCGGGCGCCGATCGTCCGGCTGGGCGTGCTGCGGGCCCGGACGGCGTGGATGTCGAGCCTGCTGGTGACGCTGCTCGGCGCGGGCATGCTGGTCGGCTTCTACTTCTGCTCGCTGTTCCTGCAGAACGTCCTGGACTACGGCCCGCTGGCGGCCGGCGCCGCGTTCCTGCCGTTCTGCGCCGGGACGGCGGCGGGCAGCATGGTCGCGGGCCGCCTCACCGCCCGCTTCGGCGGCCGGGCCACGCTCGCCGGCGCGCTGCTGCTCGCCGCGCTGGGAATGCTCTGGTTCGGCGGGCTCGGCCCGGACTCCGGCTATCCGACCGGCTTCGCCGGACCGTCGATCGTGACCAGCGTGGGCGTCGGCGTCTGCATGGTCGCCAACACCGCGATGGGCACCTCGGGCGTCGACCCGCGCGAGGCCGGGCTGGTCAGCGGGCTGCTCAACGCCGGGCGCCAGTGCGGCGGCAGCATCGGGCTCGCCGTGCTGTCGACCGTCGCGGTGGCCGCCACCCGCCGGGCCGCCACCGACGGGGGCGCCGGCGGGGGCGCCGGCGGGGGCGCCGACGCCGCGCGGGCCGCCCTCGCGGCCGGCTACGACCGGGCGTTCGTGGTCACGGCCGCCGTGCTCGGTGTGGCCGCCCTGCTCGCGCTGCTCCTCGTCCCGGGCCGCCGCGCCGCCGACCCTCAGTAGATCAGGTACCCGGGCCGGTGGCCCTCGTCCTCGATCTCCCCGTCGGCCTGGGCCTTCAGCTTGCGGGACAGCGCATCCAGCGCGCGTGAGGCCGCGACCTCCTCGCCGATCCTGGCGAGCGGGCGGTCGTCCACGCTCCTGGTCGACTCCCCGTGCGCGGTGAGGCCCGGGGCCCGGGCACCGGTCAGCCTCGCCTGGCATCCGGTGTGGACGCCGTCCTCCTCGAAGCTCAGCTCCACATCCCACTGGTTGTGCATGCCACACCTCCTGGCGCCGACCCCCGTCGCGCCTGATCGGGCCGGTACGGGCGGTGCTCCCGCGGCGGCCGCTCCCCCCAGCGTGCGCCCCCCGGTGCGGCGGCGGCAACCGGGCGCCGGGCCCGGGGCCGCCCCGCCCGGGGGTCCGCGCGGTGGGGCGGGTCGGTGGGGCGGGTCGGTGGGGCGGCGCGACGGGATGGCGCGACCCGCCGGGCGACGCGGTTCCACGGGTCGGCGCCCCACCCCGGCGGTAGGCTGGCCCCAACGCGCCGATGCCGCGGGACACCCCGCTCCGGATCGCCGGGCCACGCGGGCGGACCCGCCCGAGGAGCCGCCCCGGAGCCGGGCGGCGGTGCGGTGCGGTCAACAACCCTCGGGTGGTCCCTCCGTGGCGGTTTTCGTCCTGGCCCTGAGCGCCGCCTGCTTCCTGGGCCTCGGATTCGTCCTCCAGCAGCACGCGGCGCAGCGGGCCCCGCGTGCCGATCTGCTGCACTGGCGGCTGCTGCTGGACCTCCTGCGGATGCCCGAGTGGCTGCTCGGCACCGGCTTCATGGTCGCCGGACTGATCCTCTCCGCGCTCGCCCTCAACCAGGGCGAGGTCTCGCTCGTCGAACCCCTGCTCGCCACCAACCTCATCTTCGCGATGGCGCTCGCCCGGGTGCTGACCCGCCAGACGCTCGGGCGCTCCGGCTGGGCCGGGGTGCTGCTGCTCGCGCTCGGGGTGACGGCGTTCATCGTGGCGGGCCGGCCCACCGGCGGCGGCGCGCCGGCGAGCGAGCTGCGGCACTGGCTGGTGGTCGGCACGGTGGTCGGGCTCACCCTGCTGCTGATCTCCACGGCCCGCCGGCTGCCGCTGTTCGAGGAGGCGACGGTGCTCGCCCTGGCCGCCGGCCTGCTCTACGGGCTCCAGGACGCGCTGACCCGCACCACCACCCAGCGGCTCGACCACCAGGGGTTGGAGGCGGTGCTGCGCAGTTGGCAGCCGTACGCGGTGGTGGCGGCCGGGGTGGTCGGGCTGCTGCTGGTGCAGAGCGCCTTCGAGGCCGCACCACTGCGGATGTCCCTGCCCGCGCTGACGGCCGCGCAGCCGATCACCGGGATCGCCTGCGCGGTGGGGTTCCTCGGCGACCGGCTGCGGGTCACCCCCGGCGCCCTGGCCTGGCAGGCAGCCGGCCTGGTGGCCATCGTCATCGGGGTGGTGGTGATCGGCCGCCACCCGGCCCTGCCCGGTACCACCGGCGACGTCCTGGAGTCCATCGGCGAAGTGCCGGGCGACTCGGCGGACGACTCGGACGAGCCGAACGAGCCGAACGAGCCGAACGGGTCGGACGAGGGCCCCGAGGACGATCCGCCCACCGGCCCGCCACCCACCGACGCGTCCCCCGGCCCCCGCTGAGCGGGCTCGGGAGCCCCCATGTGCTGGAGTGCCCGGGCGGACCTCGTCATCGGCGGCGCGGTGACGGCCGCCGGTGTGCTCTGCCTGGTCCGCACCCACCGGGCCGGCCGGTCCGAACGCCTCCCGCTCGCCGCGCTGCCCCTCGTCCTCGGGGTACACCAGCTGATCGAGGCGGTGGTCTGGCTCGGCACCGGCGGCGATCCGCCGGCCGCCCCGGCCGCCTGGGCCCGCACGGCCTGGGCGGTGATCGCCCTGCCCCTGCTCCCCCTGCTGGTCCCGATCGGCGTGCGCCGCGCGGCCGTCGACGCCGGCCGGTCCCGACGGCGGCTGCTCACCGCGCTGGTCCTGCTCGGAATCCTGGTGGCCGTCCCGACGGCGCACGCCGTGGCCACCCATCCGATCGGCGTCACCGCCCACGCCCACACCCTCGACTACCGTATCGGCGTCCCGCACCCCGCACTCCTCCTGACGGGCTACCTCCTCGCCACCGTCGGCGCCCTGCTGGCCGGCGGTGACCGGCTGCTGCGCCGGCTCGGCCTGATCACCGGCATCGGCGCCCTGGTCTGCGCGCTCCTGTGGCGGATGGCCTTCGTCTCCACCTGGTGCGCGCTCGCCGCCGTCGCCTCCGTTCTCCTCCTCCACTGGACGTCCGTCCCCCGCACCTCCCACCCGCAGCGCCCGCAGCACCCGCACGGCGGCCCGCCCACGCCCTGACCCGCCCCGCCGACCGCCCCCGTGCCGCCGGCCCCGCGGGGATCACCGGCGGCCGAACAGCCGGTCCAGCTGGCCGTCGACGGCGGTGAGCACCTCCTCCGGGGTGATCGCCCTTCGAGCAGGGTGGTGAAGCCGGTGAGGGCGAGCAGCAGACCGGTCTCGACGGCCTGCCGGAGCAGTTGCTCCACGAGGGCGCGCCCGTCCTCGTCGTGCAGGGCCTCCAGGACGTGGGCGGCGCTCATCCGGCCGGTCACGCGGGCGTCCGGGTGCAGCGGGAGGGTCTCCCGGAGCATCATGCGGAGCACCTCGCGCGGGTGCGGGTGCTCGCCGAGCGCCCGCAGGCTCCGGCCGCCGCCCGGACGCCCCGCGGTGACCGTCCCCTCTCCCGAGCAGGCCTCCGCCCGGATCTGGGCGGACCGTGCCCCGGCCCCCTTCGACCTCGGCTGACCGTCACGTCCGCCCTGCCCGCCTCCGTCACTCGGTCGGGGCCACGGCCGCCGCACGGGCCGAGGCGGCCGAGGTGGGCAGGACGGGCGGAGCGGGCACCTTCTCCTCCGGTTCGCCGCTCGCGGCGGCGGCCGCCTCCGGGGCGCGGCCGCGCTTGCGGTCCATCTCCCGCCACTCCGGCCGCAGGCCCGGCAGGGTGGTGGCGAGGAAGTACAGACCGCCGCACACGAGCAGCACCGGTATCAGCCCCGACACCGCCACCGTCGCACCGGCCAGCAGGCCGCCCAGCGGGATCCCGGCCCAGGCGAGCGAGTCGCCCAGCGCGTTGACCCGCCCCAGCAGCTGACGCGGCACCCGCTCGAACAGGACGGCGCCGAGGATCGGGTTGATGAACCCGCACCCGAAGCCACCCACCACGAACACGGCGAGCACCACGCCCATCGGCACGTCCAGCGCCAGCACGACGAACCTCGGGGCGCCCGCCAGCAGGAAGCCGATGAAGAACACCGTGCGCCGGGGAAGCCGGTGGGCGACGGCCGCCGCGATCAGGCTGCCGGCCACCGCCGCGACCCCCCAGACCGTTCCGGTCAGGCCGATCGCGGCCGGTCCGCCACCCGATTCCCGGGCCCAGACCGGGACCAGCACGGTCAGGAACGCGGCGTCCAGGAGATTGGTCACCGCGATCATCACGATGATCGTCAGCAGCAGCGGTTCGCGCCGCAGGAAGGCGAAGCCCTCCCGGAACAGCTGCCAGTAGCCGCCGGGCGGCTCCTCCTCGGCGTCGGGCACGGCCGGGGCGGCGGCGTGACCCGTCCCGCGCGGCAGCGCGACGGCGATGACCAGCGAGCCGAGCGCGAAGGCGACCGCATTGACGGTCAGACCCGCCATCGGGCCGAGCAGGGCGACCAGCCCGCCGCCCACCGCCGGGCCGATCGTGCTGGCCAGCCGCTCGGTCACACCGGCCAGTCCGGTGGCCCGCTCCAGCGGGAACCGGGCCCGCTCGGCCGCCTCGGGGACCATGACCTCCTTGGCGAGGTCCCCCGGGCCGCGGGCGCCGCCGATCACCGCGACCATGACCAGCAGCAGCCAGAACGGCAGCAGCCCCAGCCCGTGCAGCAGCGGCACGAGGCCGGCCGCGACGGCGCTCACCGCGTCCGTGGTCCAGGAGACCACCCGCGGCCCGAGCCGGTCGATCACCGGGCCCACCAACGCCTTGACCAGCACATAGGGCGCGAGCTCGACGAACGCGACCACGCCGGTCATGGTCGCGCTGCCGGTGGTGGCGAGCACGAACCACGGCAGGGCGATGGCCGACACCCTGGTGCCGGTCAGCGAGATCGCCATCGCCGCCAGCACACCCGCCATCGGCTTCAGGCTGCGCGGCGCGGCCTCGCCCCGGGCCGGAGCGGAGGCCGTGGTCCGTGCGGTCATGACCGCCCCTCCGGTCCGTCACCGGCCGGGCCGCCCTGCGGCTCGGGCAGCACCTGGACGACCACGGCCACCCGGTCCGTGCCCTCCGGCACGGGCGCCCCCGGTTCGATCCGGCGGTAGCGGGCGACCACGTCGGCCAGCTCCCCGGCGAGTGTCCGGGCCTCCTCCGGGGTGAGCTGGAGCACCATGTCGCTGAGGTCCAGCGCGTGCCGCCACTCGACCGGCATCGTCTCCAGGGCGTTGAGGGCCGTCTGCGCGGTCAGGGTGTGCGCCGCCACGATCGAGCGCAGGTAGCCGAGCGCGGCCTCCGGCTCCTGCTCCGCGAGGTCGGGATCGGTCCACCACGTCACCTGGTGGACCGACTTCCACCAGCGGTCGCGAGCGTTGCCCCGCTCGGTGTCCTCGGCGACGAAGCCCGCGGCCGCCAGCTGGCGGAGGTGGTAGCTGGTCGCGCCGGAGTTCAGCCCCAGTTGCTCGGCCAGCCTGGTGGCGGTGGACGGGCCGTTCTTGCGGAGCAACCCGATCAGTTGCACCCGCACCGGGTGGGCCAGGGCCCGCAGGCCCCTGGCATCGATCACGACATCGGTCTGCGGGTCCGGACTGTGCGGCCACCTGCGGTCATCGGTCATGGCAGCACCATAGGACCGCAAAGACCTCTTCGCAAAGGTTTTTTGCGAAGAAATCTTTGCGGATTCGAACAGGGCGAGCGGCCGCGGGAGCGTCGGGCCGCCCGGCCGTCGGCACCGGTGAGGGCCCGGCGCCGCCGCGGCCCGGGACGGGAGGGGTGGGGGCGCACGGTGGCGGGTGCGCGCCGGTGTGGTGCTCCCGTCGGTCGGCGGGTGGTGGCCCCGCTGGTCGGAGGGGTGGCAGTGCCTTCTGGGGCCCCGGGGCCGGATTGTCACCCGGACGGCGGGGGCGCAGGCTTGGCGCAGGGCCGGGGAATCGGTCCGCACCGGCCCGTCGTGGAGGCGGCGGGTCCGGTCCGCGCGGGACGAGGGGCAGGACGATGACAGGCGGGAAGCTCTGGGGCTACGTCGCGTCGGGCGCCCGGGCGCTGGGCGGGCTCGGTCCGCTCGGGCGGTCCGGGGCGCTGGTGGGCGTGCGGTTGCTCAAGGGCGTCGGCGGGGGCGGGCGCCCGGAACCGGACGGGCGTGCGGTGGTGTTCGGCGGCGCGGCCGGAACGGCGGGCGCCGGTGGGGCGGGCCGTTCCGGGTCCGGCGGCATGGCCGGGCCGCAGCTGCTGTCGCGGCCGGAGCTGGAGCGGTTGCGCTGGACCGACCGCGCCGGCGGCTGCGTGCCGGACGCGCGGCACGTCCAGCCGGCCGAGCTGGTGGGGCGGGTGCTGCGGGGCGGCGGCCGGGCGGCGACGGTGACCGTGCGGGTGCCGGTGGGGCTGCCGGTGGTGGTCGCGGACTCCGTGCGGCTGGAGGCGGCGCTCGCCGGGCTGGTGGACCACGCGATCCGCCGCAATCCGCCGGGCGCCCGGGTGCTGGTCCGGGCCGATCCGTTCTCGGGGCCGTGGGCGGCGGAGCCGGCCCGGGTGGAGCTGCGGGTGGTGGACCGGGGCGCGTCGGCGCCGCCGGAGGCGCGGCAGTGGCTGCTCGGCGCGGTCCACGGGCGCGCGCCGGGCGGGGCGGTGGGCGGGCCCGAGCGGGTCGGGCCGTCGATCTCGGGGCTGGTCCAGGCGGCCGGGGGCCGGCTGGCGGTGGAGCAGACACCCGGCGGCGGGCTCACCGTGGTCGTGGTGCTGGCCGTCGCGCGGGAGTGAGGAACGGCCGACCCGGGCTGCCCCGGGCGGCGGGACCCGCCCCACCACCCGGGGCCCGACGGACCCGCCGCCCGGGGCGGCGGGTGACGACCGGGGAAGCGGGCATCCACGCCCGGCCGGCGCGCGTGCGCAGCGCCGGGCGGACCCGCGAAACCTAGACTGTCCCCATGGCCCGGCTCAACGACAAGGTCAGGGAGCTGCTCCAGGAGTACGCCGACCTGATCTCGATCACCGGTGGCGACGCCTTCCGCGCCCGCGCCTACGAGAAGGCCGCCCGGGCGGTCGGCGGCCATCCCGACGACATCGGCGGCCTGGACGTCAAGGGCCTCCAGCAGATCCCGGGCGTCGGGAAGTCCACCGCCGAGAAGATCGCCGAGTACCTCGCCGACGGGCGGATCGAGGCACTGGAGTCGCTCCGGGCCGAGATCCCCGCCGGGGTCCGCGCGATGATGTCGGTGCCCGGCGTCGGGCCGAAACGCGCCCTCGCCCTCTACCGCGACCTCGGCATCGCCTCCGTCGACGAGCTCGCCGAGGCGATCCGCGCCGACCGGCTGAGCGAGGTCCCCGGACTCGGCGAGCGCAGCGGCGAGAAGATCCTGCACGGCATCGAGCTGATGCGGCAGTCCGGCGGCCGGACCCTGCTGGACGTCGCCACCGCGCTGGCCGACCAGCTGGTCGCGGCGCTGAGCGCGGTCCCGGGGTGCACCCGCTGCGCGTACGCGGGGTCGCTGCGCCGGATGCGCGAGACGGTCGGCGACATCGACGTGCTGGCCACCGCCGAGGACTCGGCGCCGCTGATGGCCGCGCTCACCGCCCTGCCCTCCGTGGCCGAGGTGATCGGCACCGGGCCGACCAAGACCTCGGTGCGCACCACGGACGGGATCCAGGTGGACCTGCGGGTGGTCCCCGAGGAGGACTGGGGCGCGGCGCTGGTGTACTTCACCGGCTCGAAGGCGCACAACATCAAGCTGCGGACGATGGCGGTCCGGGCCGGGCTGAAGCTCTCCGAGTACGGGCTGTTCGAGGCCGAGGGCGGCGAGAAGATCGTCTCGGCGAGCGAGGACGAGGTGTACGCGGCGCTCGGCCTGCCGTGGATCGCGCCGACGTTGCGCGAGGACCGGGGCGAGATCGAGGCGGCCCTGCGCGGCGAGCTGCCGGAGCTGGTGACCGAGGCGGACCTCCGCGGCGACCTGCACACCCACACCGACCTGACCGACGGGCTGGCCACCCTGGAGGAGATGATCGACACCGCTGCCGCCCGCGGCTACGCGTACTTCGCGGTCACCGATCACGCCCCCGACCTGGTGATGCAGCGGATGACCGACGAGAAGATGCTCGCCCAGCGGGAACGGCTGCGCGAACTGGCCGGGCGCCACCGGCGGATGCGGCTGCTGCACGGCACCGAGCTGAACATCGGACCGGACGGCGGCGTGGACTGGCCGGCCGAGTTCCTCGCCGGGTTCGACGTCTGCGTGGCGTCCGTCCATTCGCACTTCGGCGCGGACCGGGACGCGCAGACCCGCCGGCTGATCCGGGCCTGCGAGAACCCGCACGTCCACGTCATCGGCCACCTCACCACCCGGCGGATCGGCCGTCGCGGGCCGATCGACGTCGATCTGGACGCCGTCTTCGCGGCCGCCGCCCGGACCGGCACCGCCATCGAGATCAACAGCTCGCCGCAGCGCCTCGACCTGCGGGACGAGGACGTGCTGCGGGCCAAGCGCCACGGGGTGAAGTTCGCGATCGACAGCGACGCCCACGCCACCCCACACCTCGCCTATCCCCGCTACGGGATCGGCACCGCGCAGCGCGCCTGGCTGACCACCGAGGACGTGATCAACACCTGGCCGTGGCAGCGCCTGAAGCGCTTCCTGCGCAAGGACGCGCTACAAGGCTGAGCCGCCGGCGTCGTGCCACCCGGACACCGGACGCCCGAATTCGGCTGATTTGGTGGATTTATTCCCGAAACCCCTGGTGCATCCGCCGCCCCGGGCGCATCATGGTGGTGGACCTGCGGGGTCAGAGGAAGTTCGACCGCAGGAGGCAGTGGCGACAGATCGAGACGGATCAGGGTCTGCCGCTGGTACCTCGGTCGACGATCGAACCGTCAGGCCGGAGGACGTGACGTCCGGAGGCCACCTCCACCCCGCAGGTTCCGCACGTCCGCCGCCTCCCGCCGCGCGGTGCGGCCCGCGTCAGCGTGCGGACGGCACCGCGTACCCCATCTCCCAGGCGTGCACGGCGATGCCGACGCGGTTCTGCACCCCGAGCTTGCGCTGGATGCTCGCCACATGGGTCTTCACCGTGCCCGGCGAGATGAACAGCTCGGCGGCGATGTCCGCATTGGTCCGCCCGGCCGCGACCTGTCCGGCGATCTCCACCTCCCGTTCGGTCAGCGCCGACGCCGGGGCCGACCGGCGGTCCACCCGCCGGGGCGCGTTCACGTGCTGCAGCAGCCGCACGGTGACCGACGGGCTGATCAGACTCTCGCCGCCCGCCGCCGCCCGGACCGCCTCGGCCAGCAGCGCCGGGCCGGACCGCTTCAGCAGGAACCCGGAGGCCCCGTGCCGCAGCGCCGGGTAGACGTACTCGTCGAGGTCGAAGGTGGTCAGCACCACCACCCGCACCGGCGTCGCCGCCCCGGGCGCGGCCAGCCGCCTGGTCAGCTCCAGCCCGTCCATCCGGGGCATCCGGATGTCCACCAGCGCGACGTCCGGGCGCAGTTCCGCCGCGAGTTCGAGCGCGGCGACCCCGTCCGCCGCCTCGCCGACCACCGTGATGTCCGGCTGGGCCTCCAGGATCCGCCGCACGCTCCGGCGCACGGCCTCCTGGTCGTCGGCGATCAGGGTGCGGATGGGCTCCGGGTTCGGACTCGTCACGCACGGCAGTCTCGCACGACGCCGAGGGCGGGCCGCACTCGGGCGGGACCGGGCACTCGGCCGCGCCCGGGCGCTCAGGCGGGCCCGGCGCCCTTGAGGTCGGTCGCCCGGCCGTCGCGCAGCACGGTTATGTGCGGCGGCACCTCGACGCGGAACCGCGCGTCACAGTTGGCGAAGCCCGAGCAACTCGCCTCCAGGGTCAGCGTGTCGCCCTCCAGCTCCCACCCGGTCCGCTCCCTGCCGATCCCGTCCGCCTTGAACCAACGCGTCACCTTGACGTCCTGACGGTCCGTCGCGACGAGATCGGTCGGCACGTGGTGCCTGGTCACCACGTTCAACGTGCTGCCGCTGTAGCCGAACACCGTCGATTCGGGCGTGGCGTCGGCGGCCTTGGCGCAGCCGACCACGGTGGCCGGCAGGACGGCCAGGGCCAGGGCCGCGACGGCGGCGGGCATCCGGCCCCGGGGCCGCCGCGGGACACCGGGCGCGGCGCGTGCGGCGAGATCGACGGGTACGGCGAGTTCGGCAGGTACGGCGAGTTCGGCGGGTACGACGGATACGGCGGCCATGGCGGCTCCTCCTTCGACGGGCGCGTCGGTCACGGCTATGAGCATCGCCTCCCGCCACCCCGGTGCCATCTGCCGATCGGCAGATCTTCGGCGCCGGATTCCGCCCGCCACCCCTGCCGATCGGCCTACCGCACGGGCAGTTCGCAACCGACCCGCCACCCCGCCGGGCGCAGCGGCCCCGCCTCCAGCGCGCCGCCGTGCGCGGCGAGCCGTTCGGCGAGCGCCACCAGCCCGGTGCCGCCGCTGCCCGCACGGCGCCGGAGCAGCCCCCGGACGCCGGATCCGCCGCCGTCGTCGCTCACCGACACGACCACCACGTCCGGCCCCGCCACAACCCGCCCCGCCACGGCCGCCGCCCCCGGCCGCACCTCCACCCGCACCACCACCTCGGCGGCACCCGGAGCGTGCCGCCGCACATTGGTGAGCGCCTCCAGCACGGCCGCGTACGCGGTGGCCCCGGCCTCCCCGCCGAGCAGCCCGACGGCCTCCGGCGCCGCCTCCAGCCGGGCACGGGTCGGCCCGGTCCCGCTGAACCGGCCCACCAGCTCCGGCAGATCCGCCAGCCCGTACACCCGGGTGGCACCGACGGCACCAGTGACACCAGTGGCATCAACGGCGTTGGCGGCACCGGCGGCACCCCCCGGAGAATCCGCCCCGTCCCCCTCCTCGCGCGGCTCCCGCAGCGCGCCCACCATGGCGTCCATCGAGTCCAGCGCGCGCAGCCCGGCCTCCTCCAGCCGGCGCAGCAGCGCTGCCGTCTCCTCCGGTTCCTGGCCCGGCAGTTGCCCGGCCTGCGCCTCCAGCACGATGCCGGTGATCTCGTGCGCGACGAAGTCGTGCAGCCCGCGCGCCACCTCCAGCCGCTGCTCGCGCCGGGCCCGGGCGACGGCGCGCTCGCGCCGGGCGTCCAGCACCCGCAGATAGAGTCCGGCGCCGACGACCACCGCCAGCGGCACCAGCGAGAGCAGCACGACGATGGCCGAGCCCGTCCAACTCCCCTGCGGCGTCCGGAGGGTGAACCGCAGCGGCACGGCCGGAACCGCCAGGACCGTCAGCACGCCGGCCGGACCCGCCCAGCGACCCCGGGCGCGCCGGGCCGCCCGCCCCGCCAGCACCAGCAACGCCGTCCACTCGAACGGCAGCCAGAACGCGGCCAGCCGGTACGGGCCCGCGTAGCCGAGGTCGAGCAGCAGCGAGAGTGCGGCCACTCCCCCGGCCGCCTGTGCGAGCGTCGCCCGCCGCCAGGGCCACGGCACCACGGCCACCAGGACCGTCAGGGCGGCCTGCGCCGCCAGGAGCAGCGCGGCCAGGTGCTGCCCCGAGTGCGCCAGCACGACGGGCAGGAGGACGACCAGCGCCGCCACCACCCCCACCGGCCGACGGAACCGCGCACGGAACCGCGCGCCGGTACCGGAGGACGCGCCGGACGGGGAGGGCACCGGACCGGGGCCGGACTCGACAGGCATGCCCCGAGCCTACGGTCCGGCCGTCCCCCGCCCTCCCGGGGTCCTTCCCGTCCCGCAGGGGCCGGGATGCCTGCGACCGCCGTGCCGCGCCGACGCCGCCGCACGGTAGCGTTCGTCCGGCCGGCACCGACGCCCCCGCCCCGCCGCCGCAGCACGGAGACGACAGAACCGGAGGACCCGATGAGCGACGCGCCGCCGCCCGACCACCGCCGGCTCGCCGCCCTCGGCCCGTACTTCGCCCTGGACGCCGCCACCACGCCCGGCGAGGTCCCGCCGCCGGGCTTCCGGCCGCTGCGGGAGTTCTACGACCCGGCCCCGGACGGCGCGTTGGCGCGGCGCGTGCGGGGGGTGGCCCGGCGGCTGGGCACCGCCGAGCCCCGGGTCGCGGCCTCCGTCCTGCACCTCGGCCTGGCCGCCCGGTTCTGCTCGGTCGGCCTCGGCGCGGCCGTTCTGCTCGGCGAGGTGCCCGACCTGCACCCGGACCGGGCCTGGATCCGGGTCCCCGAACAGGGGCCGGTCGGCCTGTGGCTGCCGTACCCGAACCCGGGCGGGCCCGCGCGGCCCGACCGGGCCCCGCTCCCGGACCGCTTCCGGCGGACCGTCGTCGAGGGACAGTTGGCGGATCTGGCGGCAGCGGTCCGGTCCGTGGTCCCGCTCGCGGACGGACTGCTGCGCGGCAACGCCGCCTCCGCCCTGGCGGGCGCACTGCGCGTGCTGGACGCGCAGACCGCGCACGCCGCCCCGCACGGCACCGCCCGCGCCCTCGTCGCCGAAGTGCTCGGCCACCCGCCGCTGGCCGGGACCGGAACGCTCACCGCGACGCCGGCCGGCACGGCGTTCCGGCGCACCAGTTGCTGTCTGTACTACCGGCTCGGCCCGCAGGCGGGCGTCTGCGGCGACTGCTGCTTCACCCGCGCCCCGGCCCGCCGCTGAACCGGCCGAGCCCTCGAACCGCCCACGCGGCAGTGTCCGCGGCACGGAGCGGCCCCTGACGGGCCTGCGTGCGGCCGACAGGCAGGGGCGCACGACCCGGCTGAAGAGCGTGAGCACCCCGACCAGACCACCCCCGGCCCCGGACGAACGCGACCCGGACTCCCACCGAACCCGCGAAACCGTCCAGCGGACCGCGACGCGCCACAGACACGCCACGCGCCCCCACCGCCCACCGCCTACCGCCCACCGCCCACCGCCCACCGCCCACCGCCCACCGCCCACCGCCCACCGCCCACCGCCTACCGCCTACCGCGCCAGCGTCGCGGCCAGCAGGTTCGGATCGGTCAGGGTGAAGAACGCGGCACTCGGCACGTACACGGTGTCCCCGCCGATCGCGACGGAGGTGGGGTTGGAGAGCCCGTCCGCCGCGTCGAGGACGGTGTGCCAGGTGCCGTCCGGACCGACGTGGACGACCCGGCTTGAGGGGTTGAGCGCCGCGAGCAGGTCGTCTCCGGCCCCGACGAAGGCGAAGTCGTCGAGCCCCTCCAGGCCCTCGGCACGAACCTCCGCCTGACCCGCGGAACCGTCCGGGCGGACCGGGATGCGCAGCAGGGACGCCGTGTCGGTGTTGCCGACCCACACCGAGCCCCGGTGCACCTTGAGGCCGTTGGCGCCGAAGGCGCCGACCGGCTTGAGCCGGGCGTCGTCCGACCAGACCGCCGGGGCGCCGCCGTGCAGCGGGACGACCCGGATCAGGCCGAGCGCCGAGTCGGCGGAGTAGAGCACGCCCGCGTGCTCGTCCAGCGCGAGGCCGTTGGGCAGGCTGTCGGCGGGGAACGCGGCGATCCGCTCGGGCGCGCCGCCCGGGCAGAGCCGCCAGATGCCGGTGAGGTCCTCGGTGCCGGTGGCGTAGGCGAAGTACAGGGTGCCGTCGTGGGCGCGGACCAGGCCGGAGACGACGGCCCGGCCGAGCAGCGGGGTCGCCGGGTGCGCGGGCGCGGGCATGGTGGCCAGCACGATGAGCCGGCCGTCGGTGGCGACCCGGCCGACCTGGCGGGCGTTGGAGAAGGTGAGGTCCACCGCGCGCCGTCGGGCTCCAGGGCGATGTTCTCGGGCTGGAGGCCCTGGGAGACGTCGAAGTGGGCGACGATCCGGGGGTCGGAGAGCGGTGGCGCCACGGCCACGGCGGGACTGCCGGCGAGCAGCGCCAGCGCGAGGACGGCGACGGCCGGGGCACCGGAGCGCAGGGCGGCGGGGGCCGGACGACGGGCGGGGCGGCGGAACGGTCGGGGCACGGCGGCACTCCTCGGAGGACGGCGGACGGCGGGTGGCGGCCCCCGTCAGCAGAGCACGCCGTGCAGCCGCCCCGGCGGTGCCGCTCGGCGCCGCCGCGAGGATCCCCCGGTCGGCCGCGCCGACCGCCGCGCCACGCACCTCCACGCACCTCCGCGCACCACCGCACACCGCCGGGCATCGGCAGCGCGGCCCGCGACCGGCTTGTCCGGGGCCGGTCGCGGGCCGCCGATCCCCACCCGGCGCCGATGCCCCCGGCACCCGGTGAAGCAGTCCCCCGAGTCGACGGCCGGTCAGACCGCGACCGCCGACTCCTCCATCTCCTCCTCGGCCCCGGAACCGGCCCCGGAACCGGCCGCGGAACCGGCCTCGGCGCCCGGCCCGGAACCGACCCCGGCCGCCGCCACCCGGCCACGCTTCTCGTACAGCGCCGCGGCGGTGACCAGCGCACCCGCGGCCACCAGCCAGAGCACCAGCACCAGCAGGTTCCCGCCGAACCCCGCCCCGCCGTCGAAGTACAGCAGGCTGCGCGCGCCCTCCAGGAAGCCGGCACCGGTCCAGAAGGAGTGCAGGCCGCCGAAGAAGCCGTTCTGCAGATCCGGCCGGTAGACCCCGCCCGAGCTGGTGAAGTTCAGCATCACGAACAGCACCATCATGGCCAGCGTGGTCCACCGCTTGAGGAAGCTGTGCAGGCCGATGCCGATGCCGATCACCCCCGCCGAGTACAGCCAGCCGAGCGCCCAGACCGCGGCGAGGTCGTGATCCACGACGTGGAAGACCGGCCCCGCGGTGACGATCCCGATCAGGCTCACCGCGAGCGACACGGCGAGGCCGGTCAGCACCCGGATCCGCATGCTCATCGCCGCACCGGCCGCGCCGATCACCGCGACGCTGCCGTAGGAGCCGATGCTGAGCGCGACCAGCAGGAAGAACAGGCCCTGCCCCGTCGGGTCGCCCGTGCTCGGGGTGGTGAGGTCGGTGACGGCCAGCGGCACGCCCTGCTCCGTGGCGACGCGCTGGAACACCCTCTCGGCCGCCATCGCCGAGGTGTCCGAGTCGGCCTTCGCGACGAGCAGCTCCGGGCGGCCGGCGGCCGGCACGAACGCGCCGACCAGCTCGCGGTCGAGCAGCCGCTGCTCGGCGGCCGCGCGGTCGGGCAGCGTCGCGACGTCCAGCGCGTCGCCCGCCGCGCCCTGCACGGCCGTGGCCAGCTCCCGCGCCTGCGCGGTGGTGCCGACGACGGCGACCTTCAGGTGGTGCGGTTCGGGCTGGTGGAAGGCGCCCTGGTAGGCGAGCGCCATGCCCAGGCACATCAGCAGCGGGGTGAGCAGGTGGAGCGCCAGGTGCTTGAGCGCGTGCCCCGACGGGGGCGCTGCGACGGTGGTCCGGGGTGTGCTCATGGGGGAGTTCGGTCCGTCCTCCGACGAGGTTGCCCAGGATCGATCGGCTCGATCAACTCGATCGGCCGGAGCGGCTCGATCAAGCTCGACCGGATCGACCACCGGGCGACAGTCGGGTGGTAAATGCAACTATCTGGATGCAGTCTACAACCACTTCGGGGGCGGACCGAAGTCCGCCCCCGGTGACCGAGGCCTCACACCTTCCGCGCGCCCCCGACGGCGCTACCCGAGCTCGAACACGCCGTACGAGAACCCGTCCGCCCGCAGCTCACCCTCCGCGCCGATGCGCACGCCCTGGACGTCCAGCGGCCGCGCCCGACCCGACCCGCCGGGCCCACCGGAGCCTCCCGTCCCGCCCGGCCCGCCGAACGCCACGTCCGCCGGGACGACCGCCGGCTCCCGCCGCGGGTTGACCACCACCAGGTAGCGCCCGGACCGGGTGTACACCAGCGGGTACCCGGCGTGCCGCACCTCCACCGAGCCCCGCGCGCCCAGGCCGCGGTGCGCCCGGCGCAGCGCGATCAGCCGCCGCACGGTGTGCAGCAGCGAGGTCGGATCGGCCCGCTGGGTGGCGACGTCCGGGCGGTGCGGGTCCGGGTCGACCGGCAGGTAGAGCCGGTCGGCGGGCGCGGTGGAGAAGCCCGCGTTCACTCCGGGCGCCCACTGCATCGGGGTGCGCGAGCCGGCCCGGTTGTACGTCGCGCCGAGCCCGCTGCCCTCGGTGTCCGGCAGGTCCGGCACGAAGCGCATGCCGATCTCGTCGCCGTAGTAGACCGCCGGCAGGGTCGGCCAGGTGAGCAGCAGGGCGAAGGCCGGGGCGAGCTGGTCGGCGGTGCGCGGCCCGGTGGCCAGCCGGGAGAAGTCGTGGTTGGCGGTGGGCAGGGCGATGTGCCCGGCGCCCTCGGTCAGTTCGGCCGCCGAGCGCCAGGCGTCCAGGAACACCTGCGGGGTGCCGCGCCCCTCGGCCTCGAAGTAGCACGGGCCCTGCTTCCAGTACTCCTTCACCGTCCCCGCGTTGTTGTTCCACAGCGAGCGCAGCGGCAGGCCGTCGCCCGGTCCGCCGAACTGGAGGAAGAAGTCGGCGTGGAAGCCGGCCGTGACGGCGGCGGCCGGGTCGCCCCACTCGGCGAACAGGGCGGCCTGCGGATGGTCGCGGTCGAGCCAGTCGCGCAGTTCGGTCCAGAGCTTGCCGGTCTCGACGAAGCCCGGGTCGTCCTTGACCAGCGAGGACGCCATGTCGACCCGGAAGCCCGCCACGCCGAGGCCGAGCCAGTGGGCCATGACGGCCTTCAGCGCGGCGCGGTTGGCGCGCGGGCCCTCGGCGTCCACCGGCTGGCGCCAGGGCTCGTCCGGGTTCTCGCGCGCGTAGCCGAAGTTGAGCGCCGGCTGGCAGTCGAAGAAGTTCGGCCGGTACCAGCCGGCCCGGCTGCCCGGGGAGGCGACGAAGCCCTCCAGCGGCTGTTCCGACCAGATGTAGCGGTGGTCGGAGGGGTCCTGCGCCGACGCCCGGAACCAGGGGTGCTGGTCGGAGGTGTGGCCGGCGACCAGGTCCAGCAGGATCCGGATGCCCCGCCGTCGCGCCGCGTCGACGAGGGCGGCGAGGTCGCCGGCGGTGCCGTAGCGCGGGGCGGGGGTGAAGTAGTCGGCGACGTCGTACCCCGCGTCGCGGAACGGCGAGGCGAAGCACGGGTTCAGCCAGACCGTGTCCACGCCCAGCCAGGCGAGGTGGTCGAGGTGCTCGGTGATGCCCGCGAAGTCGCCGATGCCGTCGCCGTCGGAGTCGGCGAAGGTCTGGGGGTATATCTGGTAGAGCACGGCGTCGGTCAGCCACTCGGGGCCGGGGCGGGTCGAGGTCATGGGTGGATCCTCCTGCCGGGTGCCGGGGGGCTACCGATTCTCGTCGAATCCCGGCCGCCCCAACAGCCCGGCCCGGCCACTCCCGGTGCCTCGCGACGCGGTTCCCGGAAGCAGCCCCGGGCCGTGCCGCGCGCCCTCCCGAGCCCCTTCCGCTCCCCCGCGCCCCTGGCGCCCTCCCTCTCCCCTCCCGGCCCGAGCCGGCCGGGAGGGCCGGAAGGACCGGGAAAGGAGAGGACCTGACCGGAGCCGGGCCCGGCAGCGACCGCTACCGGGCCGCGCAGGCCTCGGTGAACGCCCGTGCCCGCCGGGTGATCTCGGCCCAGTCGCCCGCCGCGACCACCTCGGGCGCCACCACGTCCGTCCCGGCGCAGACCGCGAGCGCGCCGTGCGCCAGGAACTCCGCCGCGTTGCCCGCGTTGACACCGCCGGAGGCGACCAGCGGGACGTCCGGGTACGGTCCGCGCAGGTCCTTGAAGTAGCCGGGGCCGAAGGCCCGGGCGGGGAAGATCTTCACCGCGGCGGCGCCGAGGTCGACGGCCTGGGCCACCTCGGTCGCGGTGAGCGCGCCGAGCACCACCGGGACCCGGGCCGCGTGCGCGGCGTCCGCCACCTCGGGGCGCAGACCGGGGGTGACCAGGAACGACGCGCCGACGGCGAGCCCGCTCTCGGCCTGTTCGGCGGTGAGCACGGTGCCGACCCCCACGCGGTGGCCGGCCTGCGCCGCCTTGCGCAGATGGGTCGTCACATCGGGCGTGGTGAAGGTGAATTCGGTCCAGGTGATGCCGCCCTCGGCCAGTGCCGCGCAGAGCGCGGCGGCGTCCGGTATCCGCGGGGCGCGGACGACCGCGATCACCGGCTCGGCGGCGAGCGCGGCCCGCGCCGACGCCGCCACGGCCTCGGCGGACGCCTTCCGGTTCACCGGGCGCGCGTTCGCAGGGTTGGGGTTCACAGGGCATTCATCCATTCACTCGGAACTACGGGAGCGGGCACGAACACAGGCCCGGGGGACGAGGACGAGGACGGGGACGAGGACGGGGGCAGGAACAGCACCAGCACCAGCACCGGAGACGACCGCAGGACCGGCCCCGCGCCTCACCCGGCCTCCACCCCCCGCCCGGTCCGGCGCAGCGCCCGGCCGGGCCGCGCACCGGTGACACGGCCGTGCTCGACGACGGCGGTGCCGTTCACCACGACGTGCTCGATGCCCGTGGCCGGCTGCCTGGGCTGCTCGAAGGTGGCGGTGTCCTGGACGCGTTCGGGGTCGAACAGGACGAGGTCGGCGTGATACCCGGCGGCGATCCGCCCGCGCCGGTGCAGCCGCAGCCGGGCGGCCGGGCGGCCGGTCATCCGGGCGATCGCCTCCTCCAGCGTCAGCACGCCCAACTCCCGGACGTAGCGGGCAAGGTAGCGCGGGAAGGTGCCCCAGGCGCGCGGGTGCGGCCGGGCGCCGACGAGCAGCCCGTCGCTGCCGACGGTGTGCGCGCGGTGGCGCATGATCGCCCGGACGTTCTCCTCGTGGCCGACGTGCTGGAGGATGGTGGTGGCCAGCCCGTCCCGGATCAGCAGGTCGAGGAAGACCTCGGTGCCGCTGCGGCCCTCGGCGGCGGCGAGTTCGGCGACGGTGCGGCCGACCGCGTCGGCGAGCTCGGGCGAGCCGACGCCGGAGAGCTGGATGGTGGCCCAGTCGGTGACCACGCCGTGGCAGCCGTCGCTGCCCTTCTCCTCCACCTCGTAGCGGATCCGCTCGCGCGCCGCCGGGTCGCCGAGCCGGGCCAGGGTGGCCTGCGGGCCGCCCTCGGTGGCCCAACTGGGCAGCAGGGCGGCCAGGGTGGTGGAGCCGGGCAGGTAGGGGTAGCTGTCCAGGGTGAGGTCGACGCCGTCGTCGAGCGCCCGGTCGACGAGGTCCAGCAGCTCGCCGGCCCGGCCCTGGTTGACGCCGAAGTTCATGGTGGCGTGGGTGAGGTGGAGCGGGCAGCCGGACCGCCGGGCGATCTCGACCATCTCCGCGTACCCCTCCAGCGCGCCCGCGCCGTAGGAACGCTGGTGCGGCGCGTGGAAGCCGCCGTACCCGGCGACGACCCGGCAGAGCTCGACCAGCTCCTCGGTCCCGGCGTACATCCCGGGGGTGTAGGTCAGGCCGCTGGACATGCCGACCGCGCCCTCGGCCAGGCCCTGCGCCAACAGCTCGCGCATCCGGTCGAGTTCGTCCTCGCTCGGGGCCCGGTTCTCCCAGCCCATGGCGAGCATCCGCAGCGAGCCGTGCGGCACCAGGTAGCAGGCGTTGACGGCGGGGCCGGTGCGGTCCAGCCGGTCCAGGTAGCCGCCGACGGTCCGCCAGTCCCAGTCGAAGCCGTCCGGGTCGCCGTTCCAGCCGGCGATCTGGCGGCGCAGCGCGGGCAGCGTGGTGTCGTCGACGGGCGCGTAGGACAGGCCGTCCTGGCCGAGCACCTCGCAGGTCACGCCCTGGGTGACCTTGGCCGGGTGCTCGGGTTCGCGCAGCAGGGCGAGGTCGGAGTGGGCGTGCATGTCGATGAAGCCGGGGGCGAGCACCAGCCCGTCGGCGTCCACCGTGCGGGCCGCGCCGCCCGCCGCGGCGCCCGGGTCGGCGACCTCGACGATCACCCCGTCGGCGACCCGGACGTCCGCCCGGTACCGCCCGGCGCCGGTGCCGTCGACGACCGTCGCGCCCCGGAAGACCGTGCCCCGGCCCGCCGCGGCCGGACTCGCCGCGCCCCTGCCGTCGGTCCGTGCACCGCTCATCAGAAGAACGTCCTGACCAGTCCGGTGACCTTCGGCTCGGCGGCCGAGGCGTCGTCCAGCACCGGGATCAGCGCCCACTTGTCGAAGGCGGTGCAGGGGTGCGAGATGCCGAGCCGCAGCACGGCGCCGACCGGGGCGAGGTCGCCCGCGTCGCGCAGGAAGGCGTGCTGGTCGTTGAGCGCCGTGATCCGCGCCGCCGTCCCGGCGAACTCCGCGACGCCCGCACCACCCGGCTCCGCGCCGTCCGGCCCCGCGCCGTCCGGCCCCGCACCGCCCCGCACGAGCTGCGGCTCCGGCAGCCCCTCGTCGAACGGCAGATCGCGCTTGCCCGCGTCCAGCAGCGCCAACTGAGGCTCCGGCCGGGACACCACCCTGGCCCAGCCGTGCAGCGCCGCCCGCAGGGCGCCCCGCTCGCGCCCGGCCCCGCGGCCGAGCGGCGAGATGCCCCGGTAGAAGCCGTCGTCGTGCGCGATGTACGCGCCCGAGCGCAGCACCACGAACGCCTCCGGCAGCGCGGCCAGCTCCTCGGCCACCAGGTCGAAGTAGGCGCTGCCGCCGGCCGTCACCACCGGCGCCGCCCCGTCCGCGTACCGGCCGGCGAGCCGCCCGTGCAGGTCGGCCAGCGAGCGCAGGTAGCCGCGCACCGCGCCGAGGCCGCCCTCGCTCGCGTCGTGCGCCAGCGCGCCCTCGTAGCCGCCGATGCCGGCCAGCCGGAGGGTCGGCGCGCTGCGGACGGCGTCGGCGATCTCCACCGCCGCGTCGACGGTGCGCGCCCCGGTGCGCCCGCCCGGGCCGCCGAGCTCGACCAGCATCTCGACCGGGCGCTCGGCACCGGCCGCGCGCAGCGCCCGGTCCATCAGCCGGACGCTCTCGACGGAGTCCACCCAGGAGGCGAACGCGAAGTCCGGGTCGGCGGCCAGCTCGCCCGCCAGCCAGCGCAGGCCGGCCGGGTCGAGCAGCGCGTTGGCGAGCAGCAGCCGCCGCACGCCGAAGGCCCGGGCGACCCGCAGCTGCGGCAGGTTGGCGAGGGTGATGCCGTGGCTGCCGGCCTCCAGCTGCGCCTGCCAGAGCGCGGGCGCCATGGTGGTCTTGCCATGCGGCGCGAGCGCCACGCCCGCGTCGGCGCACCAGCGGGCCATGGTGCGCAGGTTGTGGTCCAGCGCACCCGCGTCGAGGGTGAGCAGCGGGGTGCCGAGGTCGGCGAGGGCGGGCCCGGTGGCCAGGTACTGGCTGACGGTCAGGCCCGCGGCGGCCGGCGGCAGCGCTTTGAACCGCCAGTCGAGCACCTCCTCGGCCAGGGCCGCCACCGCCCGGGTGTCGAGGCCCGGGCCGGTGCCACTGCTTGCGAAGGTCTGGTCCACCGTCTTCCTCCATCTGCCATGTTGCAACATGCGCAATGAGGGTTGCACATGCTGGCAACACGGTTCTAGCATCGGCGCCGGACGAAGGTCAACGACAGCCGCCCGCCGCACGGCGGGTCAGGCAGGCTCGCCACAGCACCCCCCACCCGGCCGGGCCGCAGCACTCCGAGGAGCCCAGCAGATGCCACGCCAGGACGCCGCCGTGAGCCCGGGCACCCCACCGCCCGGCCGTCCGGCGGCCGCCCCGCCCGCCCCCGGCCCGACGCCCGCCGCCCCGGTCGCCGTCTGCGTGGGCGAGTCGATGGCCGTCCTCCTGCCGGACCGGCCCGGGCCGCTGGAGTCGGTGGAGAGCTTCCGGCTCTCGGTCGGCGGCGCCGAGTCCAACGTGGCCGGCGCGCTCGCCGCCCTGGGGGTGCCGAGCGCCTGGCTCAGCCGGGTCGGCGACGACGGCTTCGGCCGCCGCCTGCTCGGCGAACTGAGCGCCCGCGGGGTGGACGTCTCCGCGGTCGCCGTCGACCCGCACCGCCCGACCGGCCTCTACCTCAAGGAGGTCGGCGGCACCACCGGCGACCGCCACGACCTCGGCCCGGGGCGCAGCCGGCTGCACTACCACCGGCGCGGCTCGGCCGCCGCCGCCCTCTCCCCGGCCCTGCTGACGGACCCGGCCGCCGCCCGGCTGCTGGCCGGGGCCCGGCTGCTGCACCTGTCCGGCATCACCGCCGCGCTGTCCGACGACTGCCTCGCGCTGCTGCGCGCCCTGCTCGCCGACCGCCGCCCCGGCCGGCTGGTCAGCTTCGACCTCAACTGGCGCCCCGCGCTCTGGCGCGAGCGCGACCCCTCGGTGCTGCCGCCGCTGCTGGACGCCGCCGATCTGCTGCTGCTCGGCGCCGACGAGGCGGAGACCGCCTTCGGCACCGGCGACCCGCAGGAGCTGCGCCGGCGCTTCCCCTCCCCCGCGACCCTGGTGGTCAAGGACGCCGCCCGGCTGGTCACCGCGGTCGGGCGCGACGGCAGCACGGTCGGCGAACCGGCGCTGGCCGTCGAGGTGGTCGAGGCGACCGGCGCGGGGGACGCCTTCGCCGCCGGCTACCTGGCCGGCACCGTCCGCGGCCTCGACCAGCGCCGCCGCCTGCGGCTGGGCCACCTGAGCGCGGCCTGCGCGCTGACCGCCCACGGCGACCAGGCCGAGCTGCCGCCGGCCGCGGTGGTCACGGCCCTGCTCGACGCCTCGCCCGAGGACTGGGCGGCCACCCGGGTCTCGGCGGATGGCATCGTGTCTCCTGTCCTGTCCGCACCGGCCGCCCCCGCGCCCACCGCGGAGACCGCCGCCCCCGGGGGCGGTGCCGCCGACCCTCGACCGGCCGCCGCCAAGGCCCTTGGAGCACCATGAGCCAGACCGTGACCCGCGCCCTGCGCATCCTCGCCGAGCTCGGCGAGGGCGAACGTTCCCTGGACCAGCTGGCCGAGGTGCTCGGCGTGCACAAGACGACCGTGCTGCGGCTGCTCCAGTCCCTCGAAGAGGAACGATTCGTCTACCGGGACGCCGGCTACCGCTACCACCTGGGCGCCGGCCTGTTCGCCCTCTCCGGGCTGGCCCTGGAGCAGCGCGGGGTGCGCCGGATCGCCGCCCCGCACCTCGCCGAGCTCAACTCCGCCACCGGCCAGACCGTGCACCTGGCCGCGTACGAGGGCGGCGAGGTGGTCTACATCGACAAGTACGACTCCCGCCACCCGGTGCGGATGTACTCGCGGATCGGCCTGCGGGCCGCCCTGCACAGCGCCGCCGTCTCCAAGGTGCTGCTCGCCGACCTGCCCGCCCCGGAGCGGCGCCGGGTGGTGGCCGGGATCGACTTCGTCCCGCACACCCCGCGCACCCTGGCCACGCCCGAGGCGCTGCTCGCGGAGCTGGAGAAGGTCGCCGCCCAGGGCTGGGCGCAGGACCACGCCGAGCACGAGGCGTTCATCAACTGCGTGGCCGCGCCGATCCGGGACGCCAGCGGCCGGGTGGTGGCCGCCGCCTCGATCTCCGTCCCCGACGTCGTCCTGCCGTACGAGCAGGTGCTGGAACTGCTGCCGCAGCTCCTCGCCACCACCAGGGCGGTCTCCGCCGACTGCGGCCAGGTCCCGCACCACCCCTGAAGCCGATCCCCCGACCCCCGACCGCACCCCACCGAGGAAGCGAAACCGCATGAGCGACAAGACCGAGATCCGCACCGACGGCGCCCCCGCCCCGGCCTGGATGTTCTCCCAGGGCGTCCGCAAGGGCCCGATCCTCCAGGTCTCCGGCCAGGGCCCGCAGGATCCGGCCACCGGCGAGTACCTGTACCACGGCGACGTGAAGGCGCAGACCCGGCGCACCCTGGAGAACGTCAAGGCGATCGTCGAGGCGGGCGGCGCCACCATCGAGGACGTGGTGATGTTCCGCGTGTACCTCACCAAGCGCGCCGACTTCCCGCTGATGAGCGAGGTCTACGCCGCTTTCATCGAGGAGAACATCAAGCCGGGCGGCGTGAAGCCGTGCCGCACGACGATCTTCGTCGAGCTGCCGCAGGAGCCGATGCTGGTGGAGATCGACGCCCAGGCCGTCGTCGCCTGACCTCCCCCGGCACGACCCGAAGGGCCCGGACCGCGCGTCCGGGCCCTTTCGCATCCGTCCCGAAGGCGCCTTGCCCTCCCTCCCACAACTCATTAGGTTAGGCTCACCTAACCAACAGGCAGGCAGCCCGCCGGAGGTCCCGCACCCATGAGCCCGCACCCCCACGACGCCGAGACCGCCGTGCCCTCGGAGCCGAGCGCCGCCGAGCGGATCGCCGGTGTGCTCACCGCCGCCTCCTCGGTGGTCGTCCGCGCCCTCGGCGAACAGCACGAACTGACCACCCCCGTCTCGGTGCACGGCTCCCGGCTGCGGCTGCGCGCCCCGCTCGACGCCCCGCTGACCGTCGCCGCCGCCCACGGGCCGGACGGCCTCGCGGTCGTGCTCGACCTCACCGACATCGCCCCGGTGGCCGTCCGCGACCGGGTCCGCGGCCGCCTCACCCTGGCCGGCCGGCTCGACCTCGCCCACCTCGCCGACGACGGCCTCAGCGTCCACCTCCGCCTGGACGTCGCCCACGCGGTGCTCTCCACCCCGTACGGCACCACCGCGATCACCGGCGCCGACCTCGCGGCCGCCGCGCCCGATCCGCTGGCCCGCTACGAGGCCGGCCTGCTCACCCACCTCGCCGACGACCACCGGGACGCGCTCACCGTGCTCACCCGGCTGCTCGACCCGGCGCTGCTCGCCGCCCGCCCCGCCGTCCGCCCGCTCGCCCTGGACCGGTACGGCCTGGTGCTCCGCCTGGACCACCCGCACGGCCACCGCGACGTCCGCCTGGTCTTCCCCGAACCGGCCCGCGACGCCGACGAGTTCGGGCACCGGATGCACCAGCTGCTGACCGCCGCCGAGCAGGAGCTGCCCGCCGCCCGCCCCTGAACCGCCCGCCCTGACGGCCCGCCGCCGAGCCACCCGTCCCGGAACCGCCGCCGCCGAACCGCCCGTCCCTGTACCACCGCCGCCGAACCGCCCGGCGGGCCGTCAGGCACCCACCGGCTCGGCCTCCCCGGAGCGCTCCGCCGCGTCCTCCAGGACGATCCGCCCCATCCGGGCGTACCGGTCCGGCCGGCGGGCGCGCATCCACAGCGCCAGCCCGAGGCCCCCCAGGAAGGTGCCGGTCACCAGGTACGGCATCAGCCGGAAGAGCAGCGTGCCGGCGGCCGCGCCGGCCGCCGCGTCCCGGTGGACCACCAGCAGGGCCACCACCCCCGCCATGCCCACCCCGCCGGCCAGCGGCGCCACCAGCGTCCGGAACCAGTGCCGGGTCCCCGGATGGCGGCCCTGCACGTGGAACCAGCCGACCACGGCGAACGAGCAGAGCGTCTGCACGATCAGGATCGCCATCGTCCCGAGCAGCGCCAGCAGCGTGTACAGGTGCGCGTAGGGGTCCATCCCGGCCAGCAGGAACCCGGCCACCAGCGCCGCCGCGACCACCGACTGGGCCGCCGAGGCGACGTGCGGCGAGCCGTGCCGCGGATGGGTGCGCCCCAGCGCCGGGTGGACGAACCCCTCGCGCCCGATCGCGTACAGGTACCGGGCCGCGCACTGGTGGAAGGCCATCGCGCAGGCGAAGGAGCCGCTCACCACCAGCCACTGGAAGACCGTGACCGCCCAGCCGCCGAGGTGCGCGCCCAGCGGGTCGAAGAACAGGCTGTTGCCGTCCTTGCCGGGGACCGCGCCGCGGGCCACCTCCACCGCGTGCCGCGCGCCGTTGCCGGAGACGATCATCCAGGACACGAAGACGTAGAACAGCCCGACCCCGACCACCGAGATCAGCGTCGCCCTCGGCACCACCCGCTTCGGGTCGCGGGACTCCTCGCCGTACATCGCGGTGGACTCGAAGCCGACCCAGGAGCAGAACGCGAAGAACAGCCCCAGCCCCGCGCCCGCCCCTCCGCCGTCCCCGCCGTCCCCGCCGGCGCCGCCGACGCCGCGGAAGGCGTTCAGCGGATCGAGCGCCTCCCCGGCCACCAGCCCGTCCGGCCCGCCGCCGGTGACCAGCACGGCCAGCGACACGGCGCCCAGCACCGCGACCTCCAGCACCAGCGCCACCCCGAGCACCCGCGCGGTCAGGTGCAGGTCGAACCAGGCCATCACCGCGATCACCAGCAACCCGAGCCCCGCGTACCAGCCCCACGGCAGCACCACCCCCAGCTGCGCCGCGACCAGCGCGCGCAGCGCGTACGCGAAGAAGCCGAGGACGGCCGCCTCGAAGACGACGTACGCGAGCAGCGCCAGCAGCCCCGAGGCCATCCCGACCACCCGGCCCAGCCCGTGCGAGATGTAGCCGTAGAACGCCCCGGCCGCGGTGATGTGACGGGCCATCGCCACGTAGCCGACCGAGAAGACGGTGAGCACCAGGGTCGCGAACACGTAGGCGGCGGGCGCCCCGGCGCCGTTGCCCTGGCCGATGACGATCGGGAGGTTGCCGGTCATCGCGGTGATCGGCGCCGCCGTGGCGACCGCCATGAACACCACGCCCGGCAGGCCGACCGAGTCCGCCTTCAGCCGGTCCACCCCGTCCCGCCGCCCCGCGCCCGCGGTCACGTCCCCGGTCGCGTCCCCGCGCTGGATGGCCATCCGGCCCCCTTCACCTGCCGTGGCTGCGCCGCCCGCCGGAGCGGACGGGCGATGACAAGCCGACAGCATCGGCGGGCCGCACCCGGGCCCGCAAAGCGGGGTGACCCGGCGTCAGCACCGCCGGGTTGACGCCCTGTTCGAGCCGCGGGCCGGCCCGTTCGACCGGGGGACGACGACGGCCGGCCCGGATCGCGAGGGAGGTCTCGCGAACCGGGCCGGCCGGACGGGCGTGTCCCGCGCCCGTCGATCCGCTGGAGGTGCGGTGCTCACCCGGTCGAGCGGTCACCCGACATGACCATCCCGGGGGAGCCGTCTCGCCCCGCACCCAGCGGTGGCGGAGGTGATCCGACCGGAGGGTCAGATCGCGACGCCGTGCGCCCGCAGGTAGGCGATCGGGTCGATGTCCGAGCCGTACTCCGAGCCGGTGCGGATCTCGAAGTGGAGGTGCGGGCCGGTCACGTTGCCGGTCGCACCGGAGAGGCCGATCTGCTGGCCGGCGGTGACGGTCTGGCCGACCTTCACGCCGATCGAGGACAGGTGCGCGTACTGGGCGTACTTGCCGTCGGCGAGCTTGATCTCGACCTCGTTGCCGTAGGCGCCGCCGTTGCCGGCCTTCACCACGGTGCCGTTGGCGACGGCGCGCAGCGGGGTGCCGGTGGAGGCGACGAAGTCGGCGCCGGTGTGGTGGCCGGAGGACCACATCGAGCCGGCCACGCCGTAGGCGGTGCCGAGCTTCGGGTTGGCCAGCGGGGCGACGTAGCCGGAGGTGGCGGCGACGACCGGGGTCGCGGTCACCGGGGCGACGGTGGTCTGCACGGCGGGCTTGGCGGCCGGGGCGGCCGGCTTGGTCGCCGGGGCGGCCGGCTTCGCGGCCGGGGCGGCGGGCTTGGTCGCCGGGGCGGCGGGCTTGGTCGCCGGGGCGGCCGGCTTCGCGGCCTGCTTGGCGGCGGGCGCGGCCTGCTTGGCCGCCGGGGCGGCGGGCTTGGCGGCCGGGGCGGCCTTGGTGCCGAGCGCGAGCTGCTGGCCCGGGAAGATCAGGTTCGGGTTGGCGCCGACGACCGAGCGGTTGTGCTCGTACAGCGCCTGCCAGCCACCGGTGACGTTCTTGGCGTCGGCGATCTTCGACAGGGTGTCCCCGCCGACGACCTTGTAGCTCTCCTCGGCCTGGGCGGCGGGAGCGGCGGCCTGAGCGGCCGGCGCGGCCTGGGCGGCGGGCTTGGCGGCCGGAACCTCGTGCGCCTGGGCGGAGACGGTGGTCACCAGCGGGAGGGCGAAGGCGGCACCGGTGACAGCGGTGGCGATGCCGATGCGGGCGGCGCGGGGCAGGGCGATACGACGAGCCTGTGCGGGCATGGAAATGTCCTCTCCGACGCCTGCGAGGTGAGCTGTCGGGTTCGGGCTGGAGTTGCCCGGCCGCAAAAGGCGGCTTCACCCCTAGCCGGACCGCGAATTCGGGTCCGGCGACTTACCTGTGGGTCCCCCGCTCCTGCCGTACAGAGTTCGTTGCGTACCACCGGGCAGCGGCAGGACTAGGCGTTCCACCCGGTGGCCACCCGGGCTGACGCCGGGCGGTCGCTGAACTAAAACTCATCCGTTCGGGTGAAGCAATGTCGATCTCCGCGGCCCGGGACCAAAGTCCGCCCCACCGTGACGCTGCGCAGAAAAGGCATGCACAGTACGCACACAATCCATTCACCGCGCGCACGTGATCCGCAACCCTGCGCCAATGCCGGAACCAGTGCGTACACGATCACTCACGGAAAGGACATCCCCCGACACACCCCCGGTGACCCTTGTCACGTGGGCCCCGCCGGACCGACCATGGGCCGTGGCCACCTCCGAGGCCGGCACCCTGCGGTTGGGCACCGCGCAGGGTCGCTGGGTACTACTGGCGACGGTGCTCGGCTCCAGCATGGCGATGCTCGACGGGACCGTCGTGAACGTCGCGCTGCCCAGGATCGGCGCCGACCTCGGCGCCCAACTCGACGCCCTGCAATGGACACTCAACGCCTATCTGCTCACCCTGGCGGGCCTGATCCTGCTCGGCGGAGCGCTCGGCGACCGGTACGGCCGGCGCCGGGTCTTCCTGCTCGGCGTGGTCTGGTTCGCCGCCGCCTCCGCGGCCTGCGCCGCCGCGCCCACCGTCGAGGTGCTGATCGTCGCGCGCGCCGTCCAGGGCGTCGGCGGCGCGCTGCTCACCCCGGGCTCGCTGGCGATGCTCCAGGCCGTCTTCCACCCGGAGGACCGCTCGGCGGCGGTCGGACTCTGGTCCGGCCTCGGCGGGGTCTCGGCGGCGGTCGGCCCGCTGCTCGGCGGCTGGCTGGTGGACGGCCCGGGCTGGCGCTGGATCTTCCTGCTGAACCTGCCGCTGGCGGCGCTGGTGGTAGCGGTCTCCGCCCGGCACGTGCCGGAGAGCCGCGACGAGTCCGCGACCGGCCGCTTCGACGTGCTCGGCGCGGCGCTGGCCGCCCTGGCGCTGGGCGCCGTCACCTATGCGCTGACCGCCGCCGGGAAGGGCCTGTCCCCCGCGGTCTGGGTCACCGGGGCGGCGGGCCTGCTGCTCGGCGCCGCCTTCGTGGCGGTCGAGCGCCGCACCCCGGAGCCGATGCTGCCGCTGGGCCTGTTCTCCTCCCGGCTGTTCACCGCCGTCAACCTGGTCACCCTGACCGTCTACGCGGCGTTCAGCGGCGTCTTCTTCCTGCTGGTGGTGCAGCTGCAGATCGTCTCCGGGTTCTCCCCGCTGGTCTCCGGGCTGGCCCTGGTGCCGATCACCGTGATCATGCTGGTGCTGTCGGCCCGGGCGGGCCGGCTCGGCAAGCGGATCGGCCCGCGGCTGCCGCTGACCGTCGGCCCGCTGCTCTGCGCGGCGGGCGTCCTGCTGATGCTGCGGATCGGCCCCGGCGCCTCGTACTGGACGGACGTGCTGCCCGCCGTCGCCGTGATGGGCAGCGGCATGGTGCTGCTGGTCGCGCCGCTGACCGCCACCGTGCTGGCGGCGGTGGAGGTGCGTCACGCGGGCATCGCCAGCGGGGTCAACAACGCCGCCGCCCGGGCGGCCGGGCTGCTGGCGGTCGCGGCGCTGCCCGCACTGTCGGGGCTGAGCGGCGACGCCTACCAGGTGCCGGACGCGGTCGACTCCGCCTTCCGCACCTCGATGCTGATCTGTGCCGGGCTGCTGGTGGCCGGCGGGCTGACCGCGCTGGTGGCCGTCCACGGCAATGTGCTGGCCCCCGAGGACGCGCACCCGGTGGCGGAGCCGGACTGCCGCTACGCCTGCGCGACCAACGGCCCGCCGCTCGACCCCGGCCACCCGGCCCCGGTCGCGGCCGAACGCCGCGAGGGCCCCGCCGCCTGACCGGCGACGGGGCTGCGACCCGGCCGTCCGCCCGCCGGAGCGGCGGGCGGACGGGTGTGACGTTCCGTCAGAGAATGTCGCCCGGCGCGTACTTGGCGGCCTCCGGGTACGCGGCCGCGACGGCCTCGACCTGGCGGACGACCTCGGCGACCTGCGCCCCGGCCGCACCGGTGAAGGACAGCTTGTCGGCCAGCAGCGCGTCCAGCGCGGCCCGGTCCAGCGGGATCCGCTCGTCGTTCGCCAGCCGGTCCAGCAGCTCGTTCTCCCGGGCGCCGGCCCGCATCGCGAGCGCGGAGGCGACGGCGTGCTCCTTGATGACCTCGTGACCGGTCTCCCGGCCGACGCCCGCCCGCACCGCGCCCATCAGCACCTTGGTGGTGGCCAGGAACGGCAGGTAGCGGTCCAGCTCGGCCTCGATCACGGCCGGGAAGGCGCCGAACTCGTCGAGGACGGTCAGGAAGGTCTCCAGCAGGCCGTCGAAGGCGAAGAAGGCGTCCGGCAGCGCGACCCGGCGGACCACCGAGCAGGAGACGTCGCCCTCGTTCCACTGGTCGCCGGCCAGCTCGCCGGTCATCGACGCGTAGCCGCGCAGGATGACGGCCAGGCCGTTGACGCGCTCGCACGAGCGGGTGTTCATCTTGTGCGGCATCGCCGAGGAGCCGACCTGGCCCTCCTTGAAGCCCTCGGTCACCAGCTCGTGGCCGGCCATCAGGCGGATGGTCTTGGCCAGGCTGGACGGCGCGGCGGCCAGCTGGACGAGCGCGGTCAGCACCTCGAAGTCCAGCGAGCGCGGGTAGACCTGGCCCACGCTGATGAGCACGTTCTCGAAACCGAGGTGCGCGGCGACCCGGCGCTCCAGCTCGGCGAGCTTGTCGGTGTCGCCGCCGAGCAGGTCGAGCATGTCCTGCGCGGTGCCGACCGGGCCCTTGATCCCGCGCAGCGGGTAGCGGGCGATCAGCTCCTCCAGGCGGCGGAAGGCGACCAGCAGCTCGTCGGTGATCGACGCGAAGCGCTTGCCCAGGGTGGTGGCCTGCGCGGCCACGTTGTGCGAACGGCCGGCCATGACCAGCTCGGCGTGCTCGGCCGAGAGCCGGCCCAGGCGCACCAGCACGGCGACGGTGCGGTCGCGCACGTGCTCCAGCGACTGGCGGATCTGCAGCTGCTCGACGTTCTCGGTCAGATCCCGGGAGGTCATGCCCTTGTGGATCTGCTCGTGGCCGGCGAGGTCGCTGAACTCCTCGATGCGGGCCTTGACGTCGTGCCGGGTGACCCGCTCGCGGGCGGCGATGGAGGCGAGGTCGACCTGGTCGATCACCCGCTCGTAGTCGGCGACGGCGGTGGCGGGCACCTCGACACCGAGGTCCTGCTGGGCCTTCAGGACGGCGAGCCAGAGGTGGCGCTCAAGCACCACCTTGTGCTCGGGGGACCACAGCTGGGCCAGGGTCGCCGAGGCGTACCGGGAGGCCAGGACATTGGGGATCTGGGGCTTCGCGCTCACGCTTCGCAAGCCTAACAGCCGAGGTCAGCCGGAACGGCCCGGGCTCGGGTAGGCTGGGACACTTGAGCAGTCAAGGCAACGAGTCCAATAAACTCCTCACCGCAAGGATACCACACCCGTGAACGGATCTCCAGCGGTTCCCCCTCCTCCGACCGGACCGGACGCCTCCCTGGCCGAGGCCCTGCGCACCGAACAGGCCCACCTGACCAGCCTCTACGCCCAGTTGGACGCCGCCCGCGAACGCGCCCGCCGGACCCTCGCGGCGGCCGGCCGCGAAGCCGGCCCCGGCGGCACCCACCAGGCCCGGCTGGAGCGCGAGCTGCACGCCGCCGAGGCCGTCCGCCGCGCCGCCCGGCTGGAGGCCGTCGAGCGCGGACTCTGCTTCGGCCGCCTCGACCACCGCGACGGCACGGTCCGCCACATCGGCCGGATCGGCCTCACCGACGAAACGGCCGGGACGTACGAGCCGGTGCTGATCGACTGGCGCGCGCCGGCCGCCCGCCCGTTCTACACCGCCACCCCGGCCGACCCGGGCGACCTCCTCCGCCGCCGCCACCTGCGCACCAGCGGCCGCACCCTGACCGGACTGGACGACGAGGCGCTCGACCTGGCCGGCCTGGACGAGGGCGGCCGGCGCGGCCTCGTCGGCGAGGCGGCGCTGCTGGCCGCCCTCGACCGCGAGCGGACCGGCCGGATGGCCACCGTGGTCGCCACCATCCAGGCCGAGCAGGACCGGGTGATCCGCGCCCCGCTGCCCGGCGCACTGGTCGTCCAGGGCGGCCCCGGCACCGGGAAGACGGTCACCGCGCTGCACCGCGCCGCCTACCTGCTGTACACCCACCGCGCGGTCCTGGAGCGGCGCGGCGTCCTGGTGGTCGGCCCCAACCCGGCGTTCCTGCGCTACATCGACCAGGTGCTGCCCGCGCTCGGCGAGAGCGAGGTGGTGCTGAGCACCGTCGGCGAACTGTTCCCCGGCGTCCGGACCGCCGTCGAGGACGCGCCCGCCGCCGCGGTGGTCAAGGGCGGCCCGTGGATGGCGGACGCGGTGCGGCGCGCCGTCGAGGCCCACCAGCCACTGCCCGCCGGCGACCTCCTGCTCGGCGAGCACCTGCGGCTGCCGCACCGGGCCTGCGCCGAGGCCAGGACGGCCGCGCGCGGCCTGCGCCTGCCGCACAACCGGGCCCGCGGGTTCTTCCTGCGCACCCTGCTGGACGCCCTCGCGGTGGCGCAGGCGCTCTCCCTCGGCCGTCCGTACGACGAGGAGGAGGCCCGCTACGCCCCGGGCGAACTCTGGGCGCAGCCCGGGGTCCGCGCCGCACTGGACGCCCTCTGGCCGGTCCTGACACCGGGCCGGTTGATCGACCGGCTGCTCTCCGACCCCGCCCTGCTGGCGACCGCGGCCCCCGGCCTCTCCCCCGCCGAACGCTCCGCCGTGCTGCGCCCGGCCGGCACGCCGTGGACCACCGGGGACGTCCCGCTGCTGGACGAGGCCGCCGAGCTCCTCGGCGAGGACGGCGCCGCGGTCCGGGCCCGCTCCCGCGCCGCCGCACGGGCGCTGGACGAGGAACGGGCCTACGCCGAGGGCGTGCTCACCGTCACGGACCAGCACGCCGCCCTGGACGCCGGGCTGCTCGCCGAGCGCTTCCGCGACACCGGCCCGGAGCGCACCACCGCCGAGCGCGCCGCCGCCGACCGCACGTGGGCCTACGGGCACGTGGTGGTCGACGAGGCGCAGGAACTGTCCGCGATGGCCTGGCGCACCGTGCTGCGCCGGGTGCCGACCCGCTCGCTGACCATCGTCGGCGACCTCGCCCAGACCGGTTCGCCGGCCGGGGCCCGGGCGTCCTGGGCGGAGGTGCTGGACCGCGAACTGCCGGGCCGCTGGCGCGAGGAGAAGCTCACCGTCAACTACCGGACGCCGGCCGCGATCATGGCGCCGGCGGCGGCGGTGCTGCGCGCCCACGCCCCCGGCCAGGAGCCGCCGCGGGCCGTCCGGGAGACCCCAGCGCGCCCGCGGCCGGTGCCCGTTCCGGACGGCGACTACGCCGCGGCCCTGGCCGCCCTGCCCACCGGCCCCGGCACCCGCGGGGTGATCGCCCCGGACGCCCTCGCCGCCGCGCTGGGGGCGCTGACCGTCCGGGAGGCCAAGGGCCTGGAGTACGACGAGGTCGCGCTGGTCGACCCGGCCGCGCTGCTCGCCCAGGGGCCGGCGGACCTCTACGTCGCCCTCACCCGCGCGACCCGGCGCCTCACCCTGCTCCACCACACCCCGCTGCCGCCCGCCGTCGCATCGGCCCTGACGGTCCGCGGTGGTCCCGGACCGGCGGACCCGGCGGACCCGGCGGACCGGGCGGACCGGGCGGGCGGTCCCGGCGACCGGGCCTACTGACGCCCGCTGAGCACCGGCAGCACGTGCAGGCAGATCGAGTGCAGCGCGGCGCGCTGCTCGCCGCTGAGGCTCTCGAAGGCCTGGTGGGTGCGGCCCATCTCGCCGCGGATCAGCGCCAGGATCTCCCGGCCCTGCTCGCTGATGACGACGATCTTGACCCGCCGGTCGCCCGCCGAGGCCTCCCGGCGGGCCAGGCCCAGCGCCTCCAGCCGGTCGACGATGCCGGTCACGTTGGAGGCGTCACAGCCGAGCCGCCCGGCCAGCGCGCGCATCGGCACCGGCTCCTGGACGGCGCCGAGCGCCTTGGCCTGCGAGGAGGAGAGACCGTGCCGGGCGGCGGCGGCCGCGAAGTCCTGGAAGTACGCACCGCCGACGGCGGCCAGCGCCTCCATCAGCTCGGCGTTGGTCGGTACGGTCGTGGTCGTCGTCGAACCCATGGGGTCAGCCTACGACCGACTGCTTCACTTACTCAAGATTTGAGGACGGCAAAGGTCCGGCGGCCAAACCGCCGGACCCGGGAAGCCCCGTGCTCAGAGCACCAGCTGGTCGAACAGCCGCCGCAGCTCCGCCTCCGGATCGGCGGTCAGCCCGGTGTGCACCGGCCCCGGCTGCACCACCGCGCTGCGCGGGGCGGTGAGCCAGCGGAACCGCTGCCCGGGGGCGTCCGCCGCGGCCGGACCGGCCTGCGGACCGCCCGCGCAGACCAGCTCGATCCCGTGCAGCGCCCGGCGCACCGCCGACACGTCGGCGACCGGGTCCAGCGCCAGCAGCCGCGCCTGGTCCAGATGGGTCCGCGCGGCCAGGTGGGAGCCCTGCCGGCAGTACAGCAGCACGCCCACGTTGACGCACTCGCCGCGCTCCACCCGGGGCACCGCCCGGATCACCGCGTACTCGTACTCGCGCAGCTCGGCCCGCAGCGGCGTCGCCGAGCGCGCCGACTCTCCCGTCCGGAGCTCGGCCGGCCCGGTGTCCGCCGCCCAGGACAGGCGGGACCCGGACAGACGGGACTCCGACAGCCCGAACTCCTCGAAGCCCGACTCGCTCATGCGGACACCTCCGGCAGCCAGTCACGCGGACCGGCCAGTCGCGCGGACAGCTGGGCGCGGTACGCCTCGCGCACCGCCCCGGGCGAGTCGAACCCCGGCTCGTCCGCCAGCCAGACGTCGGGGATCTGCGCCACCGCCTCCGCGATCGCCGCCTCGGCGAGCGGTGCGAGCGCCTTGTCGGCCGCCGCCAGGTCCGGCCCCGCGCCCAGCAGCGCGTGGTCGGAGGCGTCGTAGGGACGGCGGGTCCAGCCGGCCGCGCCCGCCCAGTTGTGGTGGAAGATCAGGCTCGCGCCGTGGTCGATCAGCCGCAGGCCGCCGGTGGCGACCAGCAGGTTGGGGTTGCGCCAGGAGCGGTCGACGTTGCCGATCAGCGCGTCGAACCAGAGCACCTGCCCGGCCAGCCCGGCGTCCACCTCGAAGCAGACCGGGTCGAAGTTGAGCGCGCCGCTGACGAAGGCCATGCCCAGGTTGAGCCCGCCGCTGGCGCGCATCTGGTCCTGGATCTGCGGCTCCGGCTCGCTGCGGGCCAGCACCGGGTCCAGATCGACGGTCACCAGCGCGGGCACCGGCAGGCCGAGCCGCCGGCCGAGCTCGCCGGCCAGCACCTCGGCCACCAGCGCCTTGCGGCCCTGGGCCGCGCCGACCCACTTCAGGGCGTACAGACGCCGGTCGTCGGCCTCGACCAGGCCCGGCATCGAGCCGCCTTCTCGCAGTGGCGTCACATAACGGACCGCCGTCACCTCGGGGAGCACGGCGGACAGCCTATCGGGCATATGCACGGGGCGGGTGTCGCTCGGCACGCTCGCCCGCCCGGGTCGTCTCCGGTGGCAGCCCCGGCTGCTCCGTGCGAGTGTGGCGGACAGTGATCGGGGCACCCGACGACCACGACCCGCGGCACGCCGGCCGCGCCGTGGGGCAACCGCCCGCACCGGTACCGACTGCACTGTGAGGGACGCGATGGAACGAGCCCGGATCCTGATCGTGGGCGGCGGCTTCGCCGGACTGGAGTGCGCGCGCCGCCTGGAGCGCAGGCTCTCCCCCGCGGAGGCGGAGATCTCCCTGGTCACCCCGTTCAGCTACCAGCTCTACCTGCCGCTGCTGCCGCACGTGGCGGCCGGCGTGCTCACCCCCCAGTCGGTGGCCGTCTCGCTGCGCCGCTCGCTGCGCCGCACCCACATCGTCCCCGGCGGCGCGATCGGCGTGGACCCGGCCTCCAAGGTCTGTGTGGTCCGCAAGATCACCGACGAGGTGGTGGCACAGAAGTACGACTACCTGGTGCTGGCCCCCGGCAGCGTCACCCGCACCTTCGACATCCCCGGCCTGACCGACTACGCGCGCGGCATGAAGACCCTCGCCGAGGCGGCCTATGTCCGCGACCACGTGATCGCCCAGCTCGACCTCGCCTCCGCCAGCCCGGACCAGAAGGAGCGCGAGTCGCGGCTCCAGTTCGTGGTGGTCGGCGGCGGCTACGCGGGCACCGAGACCGCCGCCTGCCTGCAGCGGCTCACCACCGCGGCCGCCCACCGCTACCCGCGGCTGGACGCCCGGCAGATCAAGTGGCACCTCATCGACATCGCGCCGAAGCTGATGCCCGAGCTGGGCGACGCCCTCGGCACCGCCGCCCTGGAGGTGCTGCGCGAGCGGGGCGTCGAGGTGTCGCTGGGCGTCTCGGTGGCCGAGGTCGGCGCCGAGTCGGTCAAGTTCACCGACGGCCGGGTACTGCCCTGCCGGACGCTGATCTGGACGGCCGGCGTCGCGGCGAGCCCGCTGATCGCCACCCTGGACGCCGAGACGGTGCGCGGACGGATCGCGGTCACGGCGGAGATGCGGGTGCCGCAGTACGAGGGCGTCTTCGCGCTCGGCGACGCCGCCGCCGTGCCGGACCTCGCCAAGGGCGACGGCGCGGTCTGCCCGCCGACCGCCCAGCACTCGGCCCGCCAGGGCCGGGCGGTGGCCGGCAACGTCATCGCGGCGCTGCGCAACCAGCCGCTGGAGCCGTACTACCACAAGGACCTGGGCCTGGTCGTGGACCTCGGCGGCAAGGACGCCGTCTCCAAGCCGGTCGGGGTGGAGCTGCGCGGGGTGCCCGCCCAGCTGGTGGCTCGCGGCTACCACCTGATGGCGATGCGCACCAACGTCGCGAAGTTCCGGGTGGGCGCCAACTGGATGCTCAACGCCACCGCCGGCGACGACTTCGTGCGCACCGGCTTCCTCGCCCGCCAGCCCGCCCGGCTGCGCGACTTCGAGTACACCGACGCCTATCTGACCAAGGACCAGGTCAGGGAGCACGCCCAGGCGCTGCTCGCCAAGGGCTGAGCGGCCGCGGCCGGCGCGCCACCCCCCCCCCCCCGGGGGGGCGCCCGCCCTCCCGCCGCCCAAGAGAGACCCGCCCGGGCCCCCCGCCCAGCGCCCCCCCCCCCGCGGGCCCCCCCCCCCCCCCCCCCGCCCGGCCCGGGGGGGGGGGGCGCGGGCGCGGCCCCCCCCCCCCGCGGGGGGGCGGCCCCCCCGGCCGTCCGGCGGCCTTCGTCAGACCGGCCGGGACGCCGCGCCCTGCGCCCCCGGCCCGGCGGTCCCCTCCGCCCCGCCGAGCACCGCGGCGAGGTCCCCCGCCAGCCGCCGGGCGTCCGCCGGGTCGAGCCGGGCGACGGTGATCCGCAGCCCGGGCGGCGACTGCAGCCGGAAGCGCGCCCCGGGCGCCGCCACCCAGCCCCGCTGGAGCAGCGCGGCGAGCGCGACGGCCTCGTCCGCCACCGGCACCCAGACGTTCAGCCCGCTCGCGCCGTGCGCCGCGATCCCCCGCTCGGCCAGCGCGCCGATCAGCGCCTCCCGGCGCTCCCGGTAGGCGCCGGCCACCCGGTCGGCCGGCGCCGCGTCGGTGCGCCACAGCTCGGCCACCGTGTGCTGGAGCAGGTGGCTGACCCAGCCCGTCCCCAGCCGCTGGCGCCCGAGCACCCGGCCGACGGTGTCCGCGTCCCCGACCGCGACCGACAGCCGCAGGTCCGGCCCGTACGCCTTAGCCGCCGAGCGCACCACCGCCCAGTGCGCCGCCCCCGCCCCGGCCAGCGGGTGGTAGGGCAGGTCGACGATGCCGTGGCCGTGGTCGTCCTCGATCAGCAGCACGTCCGGGTGCCCGGCCAGCACCGCGCGCAGCTCGGCGGCCCGCCCGGCGGTGAGCGCGGCACCGGTCGGGTTCTGCGCCCGGCTGGTGACGATCACCGCCCGCGCGCCGGCCTCCAGCGCCCCGGCGAGAGCCTCCGGCAGCGGGCCCGCGTCGTCGAGCCGGACCGGCACGGTGCGCAGGCCGAGCGCCGGCAGCAGGTCGAGCAGGCTGCCCCAGCCCGGGTCCTCGACGGCGACGGCGTCGCCGGGGCGCAGCCGGGTGACCAGGATCCGCTCGATGGTGTCCAGCGAGCCGGAGGCGACGGCGACCGGCCCGGACGGCAGGCCGTCGGCGGCGAAGCCCGCGCCGGCCAGCGCGAGCAGGCCCGGGTCGGCGGCCGGGTCGCCGTAGCGGACCGGGGTGCGGCGGGCGGCCTCGGCGGCGGCGGCCAGGGCCGGGGTGAGGTCGGGCAGCAGCGCCGGGTCGGGGTTGCCGTCGGAGAGGTCGCGGGCGTGCGGCGGGACGGGCAGGCGGATCTGGTCGCGCGGGGTGTGGGCGGGGCGCGGGCGGATCCGGCTGCCCTTGCGGCCGGCGGTCTCGATCACGCCGCGGTCGCGGAGCAGCCGGTAGGCGGCGGCCACCGTGTTGGGGTTGACGCCGAGGTCGGCGGCGAGGTCGCGCAGCGGCGGCAGCGGGGTTCCGGGGGCGAGCCGGCCGTCGCTGACGCCCCGCTCGACCTCGGCCGCGATCTCGCTGGCACGCCGACCGGTGATCCGATAGTCTCCTAGCACAAAAGAGATTATGCACTAGTACATAGAGGTTTGTCATGTCGACCACGCCGGACAGCGACACGTCCTACCCCCGCACCCCGCGCACCACCCCCACCCGCTACAAGGAGCGCGCCACCTGGGAGCGCGAGGCGATCCACGCGATCCTGGACGCCACCTACCTCTGCCACCTCGGCTTCGTCGCCGACGGGGCGCCGGTCGTGCTGCCCACCATCCACGCCCGGGTCGGCGACCGCCTCTACGTGCACGGCTCCACCGGCAGCCGCCCGCTGCGCGGCACCAGGGGCGGGCAGGGCCTGCCGGTCTGCGTCACCGTCACCCTGGTGGACGCCCTGGTGCTGACCAAGTCGGCCTTCAACCACTCGGTCAACTTCCGCTCGGTGGTCGCCCACGGCACCGCGCACCAGGTGACCGACCCCGAGGAGCTGACGGTCGCGCTGGACGCGCTGGTCGACCAGGTGGTCCCGGGCCGCTCCGCCGAGGTCCGCCCGGCCAACGCCAAGGAGCTCGCCGCCACCGCGGTGATCCGCCTCGACCTCGACGAGGTCTCCGCCAAGACCCGGGCCGACCTCGCCGACGACGACCCCGAGGACCTCGCCCTGCCGTACTGGGCCGGCGTCGTCCCGGTCACCACCGGCTACGGCGCCCCCGAGCCGGACGCCTCCACCACGGTGCCGCTGCCCGCCAACCTCGCCGCCCTCACCGCCCCGCGCGCCGTCTGACCGGAGACCCCGATGCTGATCCGATCCTGGGACCGCGGCGACGAGGACGAATGGCGCGCCTGGCTCGCCGAGGGCCGCGACTTCGGGCTGCTCGCCGCCAACGGCGGGCCCGGCCACGGCCCGGTCCTGGTGCCCACCCACTTCCTGCTGGACGCCGACCGGGGCGAGATCCTGCTCCACCTGGCCGCCCCCAACCCGCTGCTCGGGGCCGTCCGGGCGGATCCGGAGGTCACCCTCGCGGTCACCGACGACTACGCCTTCGCCCCCGGCCACTGGCGCGGCGAACCCGGCACCCCGACCAGCTTCTACGCCTCGGTGCAGTTCCACGCCACCGCCGTGCCGGTCGAGGACGCGGCCGGCAAGGCGGAGATCCTCAACCGGCAGCTGGCCCACTTCCAGCCGGAGAGCCCGCAGCTGCGGGTCGCCCCCGGCGAGGGCGAGCTCGGCCGGCTGCTCCCCGGCCTGACCGGGCTGCGGCTGACGATCCGCGAGGTGCGGGCCAAGTTCAAGTACGACGACAAGAAGCCGGCCGCCGAGCAGTACGCGCTGGCCGAGCGGCTCGCCGGGCGCGCCCGCCCGCTGGACGCCGGCGCCCGCACCCAGCTGCTGCGCCGCAACGCCCGCCGGACGGCACCCGCCGTGCCGGGGAACCGCGCGCCGAGCTGACGCCCCGTCACCCGTTCGGCCCAGCCGCCGCGACGCGAGGCCCCCCGCGCTGATCGAATGTGAGACGAACCCTGCCCGCCCGGCCGTGCGGGCGGGACCGTCGACCCCGGGGAGCGCGCGTGTCCAGGACCCACACCCATCCGGCTTCCGGCGAGGCGCACCTCGGGCACGTGGTGTTCATCTCGGCCGCCGCCGCGATGGGCGGTTTCCTGTTCGGCTACGACAGCGCGGTGATCAACGGCGCGGTGACGGGCATCCAGAAGCACTTCCAGGTGGGCAACGGCACCACCGCGTTCGTGGTGGCCATCGCCCTGCTCGGCTCGGCCGCCGGGGCGGTCGTGGCCGGACGGCTCGCCGACCACCTGGGCCGGGTGCGCACCATGCTGCTGGCCGCGTTCCTCTTCGCGGTCAGCGGCATCGGCTCGATGTTCCCGCCGAACATCGAGGTGCTGGCCACCTGGCGGGTGGTCGGCGGCGTGGCGATCGGCATCGCCTCGGTGATCGCCCCGACCTACATCGCCGAGGTCGCCCCGACCGCCTACCGGGGCCGGCTGGCCTCCTTCCAGCAGATGGCGATCGTGCTCGGCATCACCGTCTCCCAGCTCGCCAACTGGGCGCTCAACCAGGCCGCCGGCGGGGAGTCCACCGGCCACCTGGGCGGCGTCCAGGCCTGGCAGTGGATGCTCGGCGTGGAGGCGATCCCGGCCCTGGTCTACGGTCTGATGGCGCTGGCCATCCCGGAGTCCCCGCGCTACCTGATCGCCGACCACCGGGAGGCGCAGGCGCGCCGGGTGCTGCGGGAGGTCGAGGGCGAGGACGTCGACCTCGACGCGCGGGTGGCCGAGATCCGCGCGGTGCTGGAGTCCGCCCGCAAACCCCGTCTCAAGGACCTGCTCGGCGGCCGGTTCGGCCTGCTGCCGATCGTCTGGGTCGGCATCGGCGCCTCGGCGTTCCAGCAGTTCGTCGGCATCAACGTGATCTTCTACTACTCCTCCTTCCTGTGGCAGTCGGTCGGCATCAACGAGTCCAACTCGCTGCTGATCAGCCTCTCCACCTCGATCATCAACGTGATCGGCACGGTGATCGCGATGGCCCTGGTCGACCGGATCGGCCGCAAGCCGCTGGCACTGGCCGGCTCGGCCGGCATGGCCGCCGCGCTGGGCACCGCCGCCTGGGCCTTCTCCTACCGGGAGGGCACCGGCGACGCCGCGACCCTGGACAACACCCACGCCACGGTCGCGCTGATCGCCGCGCACGTCTTCGTGCTCTGCTTCGCCTTCTCCTGGGGCGTGGTGGTCTGGGTGCTGCTCGGCGAGATGTTCCCGAACCGGATCCGCGCGCTCGCGCTGTCCGTGGCCGCCTCCGCCCAGTGGATCGCCAACTGGGCGATCACGGTCAGCTTCCCCGACCTCGCCGACTGGAACCTGTCGGCGACCTACGTCATCTACGCGGCCTTCGCGCTGCTCTCCATCCCCTTCGTGGCCTTCTGCATCAAGGAGACCAAGGGCCGCGCCCTGGAGGAGATGGGCTGACCCACCGGCCCCGCCGTTCCACGCCCCCGGCCACCGACCCGCCGCCGCGCCCGGCGGCCCGTCCCCCGAGAGGAAGCCATGCCTGACCAGGGCGGCTCCCGGCAGAACGTCACCTTCCCGAGCAACGGCCGCGAGGCCCACGGCTACCTGGCCCGCCCGCCGCTGGGCGTCGGCCCCGGCCTGGTGGTGATCCAGGAGTGGTGGGGCCTGACCCCGTACCTGGCCGGCGTGGCCGACCGGTTCGCCGCCGAGGGCTTCACCGTCCTCGCGCCGGACCTCTTCGGCGGCGCGACCACCCACGACAGCGCCGAGGGCGCCCGGCTCAAGCGCGAGCTCCCGGTCGAGCGGGCGATGCGGGACCTGCGCGGCGCGGTCGACCTGCTGCTCGGGCTGGACGGTGTGGTCGGCGACGCGGTGGGGGTGGTCGGCTTCTGCATGGGCGGCGGCTTCGCCCTGCTGCTGGCCACCGCCGAGGGCGACCGGGTGGCCGCGGTGGTCCCGTTCTACGGGCTGCCGCCCGACCCGGACTTCGAGTACCGGGGCCTGACCGCCCATGTGCTCGGCCACTACGGTGAGCACGACCGCGCGATCCCGATGGCCGCCGTCGACGAGGCCGCGATCCGGATCGGCGAGGCCACCGACGTCCGCCCGGAGATCCACTTCTACCCGGCCGGGCACGCCTTCATGAACGAGGAGAACCTGCTCGGCACCTACGACCCGCTGCAGGCCGAGATCGCCTGGCGGCGCACCCTGACCTTCCTCCGGGGCCACCTCGGCTGACCCCCGGGAGCACCCCGTCGGCGCCCGTCCGGCGCCCCCCGTAATCGGATGGACACGGACCATCCGCCCCGGCATAGTCACGGGGTGCAGAGCCAACCGCCACCCTCCCCCGCCGGCCGCCTCGCCTGGGCGAGCCGCAACTTCCGGATCCAGACCACCGCCACCGTGGTCAGCGGCCTCGGCAACGCCGGCGCGCCCATCGCGACCGCCTTCGCCATCCTGGACGGCGGCGGCTCCACCACCGACGTCGGCTACGTCACCGCCGCCCGGCTGCTGCCCACCGTCCTGCTGCTGGTGGTCGGCGGCGCGCTCGCCGACCGGCTGCCGCGCCACCACGTCATGGTCGCCGCCAATGTGTTCAGCGCCGTCGCCCAGGGCGCCCTCGCCGCCCTGGTGCTGGCCGGCGATCCGGCCCTGTGGCAGCTGATGCTGCTGTCGGCCGGCGCCGGGGCGGGCTACGCGTTCTACACCCCCGCCGCCGGCGGCATGATCATGGAGAGCGTCGCCCCCGAGCACGCCGCCCGCGCCTTCTCGGTGTACCGGATGGGCTTCAACGGCTCGCAGATCGGCGGCGCCGCGCTCGGCGGCGCGCTGACCGCCGGGGTCGGCGCCGGCTGGGTGCTCGCCCTGGACGCGGTCTGCTTCCTGGCCGCCGCCGCGCTGCGCTTCCTGCTGGAGCCGCAGGCCCCGGCGGCCCCGGCCGGGGGCGGCGGGCTGCTCCGCGACCTGCGCGAGGGCTGGCAGGAGTTCTCCGCCCGCCGCTGGCTCTGGGTGGTCGTCCTCCAGTTCTCGGTGCTGGTCGCCTGCGTCGGCGCGGTCGAGGCGGTGTACGGCCCGGCCTTCGCCAAGGAACGGCTCGGCGGTGCCCGGGACTGGGGCCTGGCGATGGCGGCCTACGGCGTCGGTCTGGTCGCCACCGGCGTGCTGATGACCCGCTGGCAGCCACGGCGGATCCTGCTGGCCGGCAACTGGGGCGTCTTCCTGTTCGGCGTGCCCGCGCTCGCCCTGGCGGCGTCCGCCCCGCTGCCGGTGCTCTGCGCGGCGATGTTCCTCTCCGGCGTCGGCGTCACCGTCTTCGGCGTCAACTGGATGATCGCGCTGCAGCAGGAGATTCCCCCCGAGGCGTTCTCCCGGGTCATCGCCTACGACGAACTCGGCTCGCTGTCGCTGGCACCGCTCGGCACCGCGCTGGCCGGCCCGGTCGCCGACCGGCTGGGCCTGTCCGGTGCGCTCTGGGCCTGCGCGGTGATCTCGCTGGTGCTGAGCGCCGCCGTGCTGCTGGAACCGGAGGTCCGCCGCCTCTCCCGGCGCCCGGCCGCCCCGGCCGCCGACGCGCTCCCGGTCCCCGCCACCACCGGCTGAACCGCCCGGCGCACCCCGTGCGCCCCCGTGTGCGCCCTCCGGCGGGCAACCACCGGAGGGCGCGGCACGTCCGTCCCGGTGACGACGGATGAGACCTGGGAGACCCCCGATGCCCAAGCCACTGCTGTTCCTGGACGTCGACGGTGTGCTCAACCCGGTCTGCCCCGCACCCGAGGCCGACTTCGACGCCCACACCCTGTTCGGCTACACCGTGCTGCTCTCCGCCCGGCACGGCACCTGGCTGCGCGAACTGGCCGGCAGCTACGAACTGGTCTGGGCGACGACGTGGGAGGAACACGCCAACACCCACATCTCCCCGGCGATCGGCCTGCCCGAGCTGCCGTTCGTCCGCTTCACCGGCGACGTCCCGCAGCCCGGCGACCCACGCGTGCCGCTGATGGAACTGCTCTCCGCCCGCAAGTGGGCGCCGCTGCTGCGGTACGCCGCCGGCCGCCCGTTCGCCTGGGTCGACGACGTGATCCCGCCCCGGCTGGTCCGCAACTCGCTCTGGCGCCGCGACCGCCTGCTGCTGGCCGTCGACCCCGGCCAGGGCCTCGAACGCCACCACGTGGACCGGCTGCTGGCCCGCCCGCCGCACCGCGGGGCGGTGCTCCCGGTCAGCCGGTGGGCAGCCAGCTGACGTGCCCGGCGAGCAGCGCGTACCCGACGAACGCCACCGTGTCGATCAGCGCATGCGCCACCACCAGCGGCATCACCCGCCCCCACCGCCGGTACAGCAGGCAGAACACCACGCCCATCACGATGTTGCCGACCAGCCCGCCGACGCCCTGGTACAGGTGGTACGAGCCGCGCAGCAGCGAGCTCGCCGCCAGCGCCGCCGGCCACGACCAGCCCAGCTGCCCGAGCCGGCGCAGCAGGTAGCCGAGGACGACGACCTCCTCCAGGATCGCGTTCTGCCAGGCCGACAGCAGCAGCACCGGGATCCGCCACCAGACCTCCGGCAGCCCGGACGGCGCGACCGTCAGGTTGTAGCCGGCCGCCTGCGAGGCCAGGTAGAGCGCCAGCCCCGAGCCGCCGATCGCCGCCGCGACGGCCGCGCCCCGGCCGAGGTCGCCCAGCTTGCGCCCGAGGTCGAAGCCCAGCACCCGCAGCGTGGTGCCCTCGCGCACCAGCAGGTAGCCGACCAGCACGACCGGCATCAGCCCGCGGCCGATGTAGTAGAGCTGCCAGACCAGGTCCAGCCAGGGCCGGCCGGGGGCGCGCGAGCCGTTCAGGGTGGCGACCTGCTGGCCCAGCTTCAGCGTCTCGGTGAGCGAGCCGGTGAAGCTGATCAGCGCGCTGATGCCGCTCGCCCCGAGCGAGAGGCCGAGGACGGTCAGCAGCTCCACCCCGAGCAGGCGGCGGGTCGGCTTCGCGGTCTCCGGTACGGTCGGAACGGTCGTCACGGGGGTGCTCCAGCACGGGCGGCGGCGGACGGGCGGCGCTCCGGGCGCCGGCGGGCGGCCGTCGGCGGACCGGAGCGATCATCCTTCCACAGCGCGCCCGGCGGGCCGGGGGTCCGGGTCCGGGGGTCCGGGGCCGGGGGCCTACCCCACCGGCCAGGTGTGCACCGGCTCGCCGCCGCGCATGTGCTCCATGTACCGCCGGGTCATCGCCGCCAGCGCGGCCGGCCGCTCCATCCCGTACTGCTCGCGCAGCCGATGGAAGGTCGCGCTCTGCCAGGACGCGCCGTTGACCCGGCGCAGGCAGCGCTGCTCGATGATGCCGAGGTAGCGGTCCCGGTCGGCCGGCTCCACCCCCCAGGCGTCCAGGCCCTGGTAGGCCATCGGCAGCAGTTCGTTGAGCACCAGGTCGACGGCGGGCACGGTGGTCAGCCCGCCGGCGCGACCGGCCCGGCCCTGCTTCGGCCACTGGAACACCGCGTCCACGCCGTACCGGGCGGCCTGCTGGAAGTTCTCGTCGGCCCGCTCGAACGGCAGCCTGGTCCAGATCGGCCGGGACTGCTCGGCCAGCACCCGCACCACGCCGTAGTAGAACGCCGCGTTGGCGAGCGTGTCGGCCACCGTCGGCCCGGCCGGCAGCGCCCGGTTCTCCACCCGCAGGTGCGGCACCCCGCCGCTGACGTCGTACACCGGCCGGTTCCAGCGGTAGATGGTGCCGTTGTGCAGCCGCATCTCGGCCAGCCGGGGCACGCCGCCGGAGGCCAGCACCTTGGCCGGGTCCTCGTCGTCGCAGATCGGCAGCAGCGCGGGGAAGTACCGCAGGTTCTCCTCGAACAGGTCGTACGCCGAGTCCACCCAGCGTTCGCCGAACCAGGTGATCGGGCGCACGCCCTGCGCCTTGAGCTCCGCCGAACGGGTGTCGCAGGCCTGCTGGAAGAGCACCGGCCGGGTCTCGCGCCACAGCTCCCGCCCGAACAGGAACGGCGAGTTGGCGCCGAGCGCGAGCTGCGGCCCGCAGATCGCCTGGGCCGCGTTCCACACCGAGGAGAAGCGCTGCGGCGTCACCTGGAGGTGCAGTTGGAGCGAGGTCGCGGCGGCCTCGGCGACCATGGTGATCGACTCCAGCTGGAGGTGCTCGACGCCCTCGATGTCCAGCGTGATGTCCTCGCCCCGGGCGGCCAGGATCTGGTCGCTGAGCAGGCTGTACCGCTGGTTGTGGGACATCGCGTCGAGCCCGGTGTGGTCGAGCTCCAGGGTCGGCAGGATGCCCACCATGACGATCCGCGCGCCGGCCTCGGCGGCCCGCCGGTCGGCGTAGCGCAGCCCGGTGTCGATCTCCTCGCGCAGTTCCTCGAAGACGTGCCCGAAGAGCCGGTGCGGTGCGATGTTGACCTCGATGTTGAAGCGCCCCAGCTCGGTCTGGAAGTCGGCGGAGCCGATCGCGGTGAGCACCTGGGCGTTGTTCAGCAGCGGCAGGCCCTGTTCGTCGGCCAGGTTGAGCTCGATCTCCACGCCGATGACGCCCTTGGGGCGGTCGAACCGCTCCTCCCGCAGCATCCGGCCGAGCGCGTCGAGGCAGGACTGGAGCTTTCGCCGGTACATCTGCCGGTCCGAAAGGTCCGCCCGGGTCGCCACGACCTTCTCGCCCATGGTCTCCTCCTCCTGAGCCGGCCGGCCCCCGACCGTGCAAGCATCATGCCCACCCCGAAGATCGATACCCGAACGCTTCGATTGGCTTGCATTGCAAGGAAACTGATGCCGTTTCAGCGCAACTACCGACTTGCCCGGGGCCACCGCCTGTGATAAACAGGTCACCCTGTGCACCTGTTCGAGTAGAATTCGCACTGCGCCACGGCCCGGCCCGCCATCGCCCGCGAGACCCCGGCGACGACGGCCGCGCCGGCACCGCGATCCTGCCCAACCGGACAAGGCCCAGGTCCCGTCACCGTCGACGCACCAGCCATGCCGGTATGCCGCACTCGCACGCCGATCTCGCACGGAGAGGCGACCTTGCCATGACTCTGCAGACCCCCCAGCCCCCGCCCAGTGCCCTGCGCGCGGTCCTCGCCGCGCTCGACTCGGAGACCGCGCTGCGCCAACCCGCCGCCGCCGCGCTGCGTCACCCGACCGGGCCGCTCCTCCCCGCGCACCCGCTCGCCGTCCACGTCCTGGAGGGGCCGCGGGCCGAACTCGCCGCCGCCCGCCGCACGGGGTGGCGGTTCCTCATCAAGGACGGCACCGAGGTGGCAGCCGCCGCCGAGGTGGTGCAGGGGGCGGAGGGCCACACCTTCTCCCACTTCACCGCCGGGCCGTACCTCGACTCCACGCTCCGGGCGCTGCGCGAGGCCTGGCAGCTCACCCAGTCATCGCGGTCCCGCTGCCAGCCCCGGCTGCTGACCTTTCCCGGCCAGTACGCGACGGCCCTGTGGCTGCACAGCCCGGACGGCGGGGCGGACCTGCTGATCCCGCTGGCCCCGGCCCCGATGGGCGTCACCGCGCACCGCGCCCACCCGGCCGCCGAGGTGCTGCCGCTGCTGGCCCGCACGCCCGTCGCCCGGACCCAGGCCGCCCCCCGGCCGCTGCTGCTGGGCACGACGGACGGCGCCCGGCTCCCCTCCGGGGCGCTCTGAGGTCCCGGCCGCCGTCCGGCCCGCCACCCGGTCGGGCCATCCGGCATGGCCCGACCGGGCCGTGCGCCGGATGGCCCGTCCGGCACGGCCCGCGGCGCCCGACCACCTGAACGGGTGATCTCTGCCCGGGGGTTGTGGCGCATGTCACGAAATCGCTGCGCGCGCGTCCGCAGATGCCGACACTGGGAACCAGCGTGGAAGGACCTCCTGTCCTACCCACTTGAGCGCTGGTCCACACCCGGCCCGGCGCCGGACAGAATCCGACCACCGCGGCGGCGGCCGCCGGCCACCGGCGCCACCGCACCACGGGGAGGATCGCAGAGCGAAGCGAGGGTACGTGTATGTGCCAGCACCGTCCTGAATGCCCGTCGGCCGAGTCCGAGGACCGCGAGGCCGCCGTGCCGGTGGCCTGCCACCCGGAGCAGGGCTGGAGCCTGCTCTGCAACGGCGTCCTGCTGTTCGAGGACACCGGTGAGCTGCTGCCCGACGGCCGGGTGATCGCCCCGCGCCGCCCGGCCGCGAGCGCAGTCTGAGCCGCCGGGCGTCCACGGGGGAACGCGCGCAACGGGCAGGGCCCCGGCGGAGTGATCCGCCGGGGCCCTGTCGCGTGCCGCGAGGCCGTGCGCCGTGCGTCGGTCAGACGCCGTACTCGTCCAGCGGCGGGCAGGAGCAGACGAGGTTGCGGTCGCCGTACGCGCCGTCGATCCGGCTGACCGGGGGCCAGTACTTGTCCGCCGGGTTCACGCCGGCCGGGAAGACCGCCTCCTGCCGCGTGTAGCCGTGCGCCCAGTCGCCGGCCAGCGTGGCGGCGGTGTGCGGGGCGTTGCGCAGCGGGTTGTCGTCGGCCGCCCAGGCGCCCGAACCGACCTTGTCGATCTCGGCCCGGATCTCGATCATCGCGTCGCAGAACCGGTCGATCTCGTGCAGGTCCTCGGACTCGGTCGGCTCGATCATCAGCGTGCCGGCCACCGGGAAGGACATCGTCGGCGCGTGGAAGCCGTAGTCGATCAGGCGCTTGGCGATGTCGTCCACCGTCACGCCGGTCTCCTTGGTGAGCGGGCGCAGGTCGATGATGCACTCATGCGCCACCAGGCCGCCGGGGCCGGTGTAGAGCACCGGGAAGTGCGGGGCCAGCCGCTTGGCGATGTAGTTGGCGTTCAGCACCGCGACCTGGGTGGCGCGCTTGAGGCCCTCGCCGCCCATCAGCCGGACGTACGACCAGGAGATCGGCAGGATGCCCGCCGAGCCCCACGGGGCGGCCGAGATCGGGCCGACGCCGGTGGCCGGGCCGGCCTCCTCCTGGAGCGGGTGGTTCGGCAGGTACGGCGCGAGGTGCGCGCGCACCGCCACCGGGCCGACGCCCGGGCCGCCGCCGCCGTGCGGGATGCAGAAGGTCTTGTGCAGGTTCAGGTGCGAGACGTCCGCGCCGAACTTGCCCGGCTTGGCGAGGCCGACCAGCGCGTTCAGGTTGGCGCCGTCGACGTACACCTGGCCGCCGGCCTCGTGCACCAGGCCGCAGATCTCGGTGATCTGGGTCTCGTACACGCCGTGGGTGGACGGGTAGGTGACCATCAGCACGGCGAGGCTGTCGCGGTGCTGCTCGATCTTGGCCTTGAGGTCCTCGACGTCGACGTCGCCGTCGACCAGGGTCTTGACCACGACCACGCGCATGCCGGCCATCACCGCGGAGGCGGCGTTGGTGCCGTGCGCGGAGGACGGGATCAGGCAGACGTCGCGCTGGGTGTCGCCGTTGGCGTGGTGGTAGGCGCGCACGGCCAGCAGACCGGCCAGCTCGCCCTGGGAACCGGCGTTCGGCTGGATGGAGACGGCGTCGTAGCCGGTCACCTCGACCAGCTGGCGCTCCAGCCCGCGGATCAGGGTGAGGAAGCCCTCGGCCTGGTCGACCGGCGCGAAGGGGTGCAGCTGGCCGAACTCCGGCCAGGTCACCGACTCCATCTCGGTGGTCGCGTTGAGCTTCATGGTGCAGGAGCCCAGCGGGATCATGCCGCGGTCCAGCGCGTAGTCCCGGTCCGACAGGCGGCGCAGGTAGCGCAGCATGGCGGTCTCCGAGCGGTGGCTGTGGAAGACCGGGTGGGTCAGGTACTCGTCCTCGCGCAGCAGCGCGGCGGGCAGCGCCTCGGCGTCCTCCGCCACCTCGACGCCCTCGACGCCGAACGCGGCCCACACGCCCGCCAGGTGCTCGCGGGTGGTGGTCTCGTCGGTGGAGACCGAGATCCGGTCCGCGCCGTCCTGGAAGACGTTGATGCCCTGGGCGCGGGCGGCGGCGGCGATCTCCGCGGCGCGGCCGGGGACGACCGCGGTGACGGTGTCGAAGAACTCGCCGTGCAGCAGCTCCACGCCACCGGCCTGCAGGCCCGCGGCGAGGGCGGCGGCGTAGCGGTGGGTGCGGCGGGCGATGTCGGCCAGGCCGTCCGGGCCGTGGTAGACCGCGTACATCGAGGCCATCACGGCGAGCAGCACCTGGGCGGTGCAGATGTTGCTGGTGGCCTTCTCGCGGCGGATGTGCTGCTCGCGGGTCTGCAGGGCCAGGCGGTAGGCGCGGTTGCCGTCGGCGTCGACGGAGACGCCGACCAGGCGGCCGGGCAGCGAGCGGGCGTACTCGGCGCGCACCGCGAGGTAGCCGGCGTGCGGGCCGCCGAAGCCCATCGGCACGCCGAAGCGCTGCGAGGTGCCGCAGGCGATGTCGGCGCCGAGCTCGCCCGGGGACTTCAGCAGGGTGAGGGCCAGCAGGTCGGCGGCGACGGCGACGATCGCGCCCAGGCCGTGGGCCTGCTCGATCACCGGGGCGAGGTCGCGGACCACACCGGTGGCACCGGGGTACTGGAGCAGCAGGCCGAACACGCCGCGCTCGGCGATCTCGGCCGGGATGCCCTCGGACAGGTCGGCGACGACGACCTCGACGCCGGTCGGCACGGCGCGGGTGTTGATCACCGCGACGGTCTGCGGCAGGGTCTCGGCGTCGACCAGGAAGACACCGCCCTTGACCTTGGTGACGCGGCGGGCCAGCGCCATCGCCTCGGCGGCGGCGGTGCCCTCGTCCAGCAGGGAGGAGCCGGAGGTGGGCAGGCCGGTCAGGTCGGCGACCAGGGTCTGGAAGTTGAGCAGCGCCTCCAGGCGGCCCTGCGAGATCTCCGGCTGGTACGGCGTGTAGGCGGTGTACCAGGCCGGGTTCTCCATGACGTTGCGCAGGATCACCGGCGGGGTGAAGGTGCCGTAGTAACCCAGGCCGATCATCGAGGTGAGGACGGTGTTGCGGCCGGCCAGCTCACGCAGCTCGGCGAGGACCTCGGCCTCGCTGCGCCCGGCGGGCAGGTCGAGCGCGGTGATCGAGCGGATCGCCTCGGGGACGGCGGCGGTGGCCAGCTCGTCCAGCGAGCCGTAGCCGACCTGGGCCAGCATCTTCTCCTGCGCGGCGGCGTCGGGGCCGATGTGGCGGTTCTCGAAGGGGCTGGCCTGTTCGAGCTCGGTGAGGGTCGCGGGGGTGGTGGGGCGTCCCGAGTTCGGCTGGGCGTTCATGGTGGTCGAGGCCTCCTGGTCACGGACCGGCGGGGGTGCGCACGCCGGCGCCTCACCGCTGCGGACAACAGCGGGGGCCCGGTCGGACGAACCCGACAGGCCTCCCCCTCTGTCATCGGGACCTGAGAGCTTCGCCCGCGCGGAGCGCCGTGGGACGCCCCGCCGGCTTGCACCGTCGGTGAGGGTGGGGTCCGCCGGCTCCCTCGCCCGCGATCCTGCCCTGCTTTCCAGAGTGACCTATCCCGCACGGTACGGATGCCTGAGAGATTCCGGGGAGGAGTTGCTCCTTCGGCGCCCCGACCAGCGGTTTCCGCTGTCGGGGACTCTCCCGAGCGGGCTCGGCGGTCGCGCCCAGGGTACCAGCGGGAGGCACCCCGATCACGGGTGCGTCAGGCCCGACCGCGACTTCGCGGCTGACACCCCGCGGTGACCCGGTCGGCGCAGCCCCGGGCCCGTCCGGCCGCACCCCGGTCGCGCCCGCCCGATTCATGGCATTTGGTGTGAAGTGCCGCTGTCCTGCGGGCGTTTCCGCGACCTCACCGCACTGGAGGAAAAGAGTGCAGACCGACATCGACCCCCGGGACCTCATCGGCCACAAGGCGGTCGACCGCAACGGGGACAAGATCGGCACCATCGACGAGGTGTACCTGGACGACGCCACCGGCCGTCCCGAATGGGCCGCCGTCCGGACCGGCATCTTCGGCCGGGACGCCTTCGTCCCCCTCACCACCAGCGAGTTCTCCGGCGACGAGCTGCGGGTGCCGTACGACAAGTCCCTGGTGAAGGAGTCACCGGACTTCGGCGTGGGCCAGCACCTGTCGCCCGCCCAGGAGCTCCAGCTCTACCGCTACTACGGACTGGACACCCCGGCGCAGGACCGGCCGCGGGCGGGCGGGGGCCCGGCGGCGGAACCGGACGACCTCGACTTCGGCACCACCACCGCCGGCACCACCACCGCCGGCACCGGTGCCGCCGCGGCGACCGCTCCCGCCGCCCACGGAACGCCCGCGACCAACGGAACGCCCGCGACCAACGGGACGGGCGCCACCAACGGGACGGGCGCGGCCTCCGGCACCAACGCCTCGCGCCCGGCCAAGGCGCTCACCTTCCACCGGGCGGCCGACCTCGACAAGCCGTCCGGCCCCGCCCCGGAGGTTCCCGCGCGCCCCCTCGCCACTCCCGCACCCGTCACCCCCGCGGCCCCCGCCGCCCCGGCGCCCGCGCCCTCCGCCGCGGCACCGGCCGCCCCGCCCGTCCCGCCGCCCGTCGTGCCGCCCACCGCGCAGCCCGCAGCCGCGCAGCCGGCCGTCACCCCGCCCGTCCACGCGCAGCCGGCCGTCGAACCGCAGCCCCAGCCCCAGGCACAGGCACAGGCACAGGCACAGGCCCAGCCACCGTCCCAGCCCCAGCCGCGGTCCGCGCGCCCGGAGACCGGTCCGGCCGCCCCCTCCCCCACCGGCCGGCTGGAGATCACCTGCCGCGAGGAGCGCCTGGACATCACCACCGAGTGGCACGTGATCGGCACCGCCAAGCTGCGCAAGTACGTCACCAGCGAGCAGGTGGAGCGCCGGGTCCCGGTGGTCCGCGAGCGGGTCCGGGTCGAGCGGATCCCGGTCGGCGAGGCCGAACGGGCCGCGCTCGACGAGAAGGAGATCGCCGAGGCGGTGGAGGAGGTCACCCTGCGCGAGGAGCGCCCCGTGGTCCGCAAGTACCTGGCGCCGCTCGAAAGGGTCCGCCTGGTGGTCGAGCGGTACACCACCGAGGAGGTGGTCCGCGAGGAGCTGCGGCGCGAGCAGGTCGAGGTCCACGACGACGTCACCGCCGCCCCGGCCGCCACCTCGTCACCGCCGCCCGCCGCACCGCCCGCCGCCCAGGCCCCGGCCCGCCCGGAGCCGGCCCGGCCGCTGGTCTGACACCTCCGGCACCGGACCCCGGCCGCCCCGGCCGGGGTCCTTCCTTTTTACCAAGGCTTAACCAATGAATATTTGACATGCTGAAGTATCTCTCGGCATGGTTACTTCAGTTCATTCACTATGTACGGGAGGAAGCAACCGTGAGTGAGGCACCACAGCCCACCACCGCGGCCGAGAAGAAGCAGAGCAGCGCCCGGGTCCTGCCGGCCCTCATCCTGGCGATGCTGTCGTTCAGCGTGGTGCAGACCGCGGTCGTCCCGATCCTGCCCTCGCTCGCCAAGGAACTGGACGTCTCCGGCTCCAGCATCACCTGGCTGATGACCGCCAACCTGCTGTCCGCCGCCGTGCTCACCCCCCTGCTGGGCCGCTTCGGCGATCTGCGCGGCCGCAAGCCGATGCTGCTGATCTCGCTCGCCGGCCTGGTCGCGGGCTCCGCACTCGCGGTCTCCACGCACTCCTTCACCTGGCTGGTCGTCGCCCGCGTGCTGCAGGGCGCCGGCGGTGGCGTGCTGCCGCTCGCCATCAGCATCGTCCGTGACGAACTCCCCAAGCAGAAGGTGACCGGCGGCGTCGCCGCCATCAGCGCCTCGATGGGCGTCGGCAGCGGCCTCGGCCTGGTCGCCACCGGCCTGCTGCTGGAGCACTGGAGCTACAAGTCCATCTTCTGGATGGGCCTGGTCTTCGGTCTGATCGCGGTCGCCCTGGTCGCCCTGCGGGTGCCCACCGACCCGGTCACCGACAAGGACGGCGGCGCCGACCCGCTCGGCGCGCTCACCCTCGCCGGCTGGCTCTCCGCCCTGCTGGTCGCGGTCAGCCAGGGCAACACCTGGGGCTGGACCTCCACCAGGACCCTCGGCCTGTTCGCCGTCGCCGCGGTGGTCGCCCTGATCTGGGGCATCATCGAGGTCAAGGTCGCGCACCCGCTGGTCGACATGACGATGATGTCCCGTCCGGCCGTCGCCTTCACCAACCTGGCCGGCCTGCTGATCGGCTTCGGCATGTACGGCTCCTTCATGGTCATCAGCAACTTCGCCCAGACCCCGGAGAAGTTCGCCCACTACGGCTTCACCGCCACCGTGCTGCACGCCGGTGTGATGCTGCTGCCCTCCGCCCTCGGCTCGATGGTCGCCGCCCCGCTCGGCGCCCTGCTGATCGCCCGCCGCGGCCCGCGCCTGCCGCTGGTCCTCGGCGGTGTCCTCGGCGCCGTCGCGATGGCCTACCTGGCCCTGCGGCACAGCCACGAGGGCGACATCTACCTCTCCTCGGCGATCTTCGGCCTCGGCATCGGCCTCGCCTTCTCGGCGATGCCCGCCTACATCAACGGCGCCGTCCCGGTCGAGCAGAGCGGCATCGCCAACGGCATGAACGCCGTGCTGCGCACCGTCGGCGGCGCGATCGGCACCGCCGTCATGGCCGCCATCCTCACCGGCGACACCATGAAGCTGCCGATCCCGGTCGCGCTGCCCACCCTGGACGCCTACCGGCACGCGTTCTGGACCGCCGCCGTGGTCTGCGTCGTGGCCGGCGCCGTCCCGTTCCTCATCCGCACCGTCAAGCCGGTCGTCAGCGTGACCACCGGCAACCGGGTGGCGGACCCGATCCCCGGCCGGGAGCCGGTGAAGACCGACGCCTGACGAGGCGTCCGCCCCCGCGCCCAGGGACAGGGCGCGGGGACCGGACCCGGACGGCCGCCGAGGGCATCGCGGCCGTCCGAGCCCGGAACCGCACGCGGCCCCGCCCGGCTCCCCCGCCGGGCGGGGCCGCTTCGCGTCCTCGTCCTACTCCCGCTCCCCGCCCACGCCGTCCCCGTCGGCGGCGTCCCCGTCGGCGGCGGCGTCGGCGTCGTCGTCCGGCGCGACCGGCCACCCCTCGCGCAGCGGCAACGGCCCGGCCGGCTCCAGCGCCGGATCCTCGACCGCGAAGGTCCGCACCCGCCCCGGCCCGCTCCACGGCGTCTCGAAGCGCACCGTCACCCGCCCCACCCCGCTGCCCTGCACCCACCCCGGCCCGTACTCCGCGTGCTGCACGTCCTGCCCGGGCAGCCAGCGCCGCACCACCGCGGCCTCCTCCTCGACCGCCTCGGGCTCCTCCTGCGCCCCGGCCCCGGGCGCCGCCGCGGCGGCCTCCGCCTCCGCCTCCTCCCGGACGGCCTGCGCGAAGAGGTCCTCCTGGGTGTAGTCGGCCAGCTGCGCCACCCCCACGCCCAGCAGCCGCACCCCGCCCGTGATGTCCACCTGCGAGGCCAGCCGCCGGGCCGTCTCGACGATCACCGTCTCGTCGTCCGTCGGGCCCCGCAGCGTCTCGGAACGCGTCAGCGTCGAGAAGTCGAAGCGCCGGACCTTCAGCACCACCGTCCGCCCGGAGCGCCCGGCGCCGCGCAGCCTGCGCGCGCAGCGCAGCGCCAGCGCCTCCACCTCGCGCAGCACCCGGTCCCGGTCGGCCAGGTCCACCTCGAAGGTGTCCTCCACCGACACCGACTTGGCGTCCTGGTCCGCCACCACCGACCGGTCGTCCAGGCCCAGCGACATCTGGTGCACCCCGGCCCCGTGCGCCTTCCCGAGCAGCTGCACCAGCTCCGCCTCGCCCGCCTCGGCGAGCTCGGCCACCGTGTTCAGCCCCGCCCGGCGCAGCACCTGCTCGGTCGCCGGACCGACCCCCGGCAGCGCCCGCACCGGCAGCGGCCCGAGCACCGCCCGCTCCTGGCCCGGCTCGATCAGCACCAGCCCGTCCGGCTTGGCCCGCTCGGAGGCGATCTTGGCCATCAGCTTGGACCCCGCCGCCCCGACCGAGGCCGTCAGCCCGGTGCGCCGCTCGATGTCCGCCCGGAGGTCCTCCACCAGGGCCAGCACCAGCCGCTCCCCGGTCCCGTGCTCCGACTCGGTCAGCACCGGCCCGTAGGGACCGGCCTCCAGGTCGACGTACGCCTCGTCCAGGCTCAGCGGCTGCACCAGCGGCGACAGCTCCCGCAACAGCGCCATCACCAGCTCGCTCACCTGCCGGTACGCCTGGAAGCGGCCGGTCAGGAAGGCCGCGTTCGGGCAGAGCCGGCGCGCCTGCGCCATCGGCATCGCCGAGTGCACCCCGAACCGCCGCGCCTCGTAGGAGGCGGTCGCGACCACGCCGCGCCCGCCCAGCCCGCCGACGATCACCGGCTTTCCGCGCAGGCTCGGTTTGGCCGCCTGCTCCACCGACGCGTAGAAGGCGTCCATGTCGAGGTGGATGATGCTCGGCAGTGACCTCACCCGCCGATCATCCCGCACGGGTCCGACAACACCGCCGACCCGGCCCCCGCCTCAGCGCGCCCCGCCCTCCCGGCCCGCGTCCGCCAGCGCCCGCGGTATCCCCGGCTCCCGCGGGCCGAGGAACAGCGGGTCCGGCCGCAGCCAGGCGTTCAGCACCGCCTTCCCGGCCCCCGGGATCTCCCGGAACCCGCCGTACAGCCAGGTCGCGTCCCGCACCTCCGGCACCCCCACCGCGTACGACTCGATGCCCGCCGCCTCGCAGAGCGCCAGCGCCCGGCGGACGTGGAAGTCCTGGCTCACCAGCACCGCCCGGTCCACCCCGAAGATCCGGTGCGCCCGGGTGCAGGAGTCCCAGGTGTCGAACCCCGCGTAGTCGCCGACCACCCGTACCTCCGGCACCCCGTGCTCGACCAGGTACCCGCGCATCGCGTCGGTCTCGTCGTAGCCCGCCCGGCCGTTGTCCCCGGTCACCAGGATCGCCCGGACCTTCCCCGCCGCGTACAGGTCCACCGCCGCGTCCAGGCGGTGCGCCAGGTACGGCGAGGGCCTGCCGTCGAACAGGCCGGCGCCGAACACCACCGCCACCGGAGCCGGGGGCGCGCTCTCCACCGTGCCCACCCGGTCCCCCGCCGCGAGCCAGAGCCAGGCGCTCGGCGCCAGCGCCAGCGCGCAGCCGGCCGTCACCAGCTGGAACAGCCGCCGCTGCGCCGGCCGCCGGCGCAGCCGCAGGCCGAGCCGCACCGCCCGGCGCGCCACCAGGCCGGTGATCCCGGAACCGAACCGCACACGCCCTCCCCCGCCCCCGCCCGCCGGGAGTCCCCGCTCACCGGGCACGACGACGCCGTGGGCCCGGACGGTTCCCCGTCCGGGCCCACGGCGTGGTGCGGGAACCCGCTAGACCGCCCGGTTGCGCCGCTGCGCCAGCTCGTCCGCCGGATCGTGGCCGACCACCGTCTCGCCGGTGTCCGTGCGCTCCGCGTGCAGCCGCACCAGGGTCAGTTCCAGCTCCCGCCAGACCGCGCCGACCGCGATCCCGAAGACCCCCTGGCCGCCCTTCATCAGGTCGACCACCTGCTGGGGCGTGGTGCACTCGTACACCGTCGCACCGTCGCACATCAGCGTCAGACCGGCCACGTCGGCGACCTCGGCGGCCTGCAGATGGGCGACCGCCACCCGGATGTTCTGCAGCGAGACGCCGACGTCCAGCAGCCGCTTGACGATCTTCAGCAGCAGGATGTCGCGGAAGCTGTAGAGCCGCTGGCTGCTCGCCGGGTACACCGAACGGACGCTGGGCTCCAGCAGGCCGGTACGGGCCCAGTAGTCCAGCTGGCGGTAGGTGATCCCGGCCGCCGCGCAGGCGGTCGGTCCCCGGTAGCCGATCAGTTCGGACGTCGGCGAGAGCCGCTCCAGGGCCGGCTGGCCGGGTTGTACCGCCGGGAACCTCCCCACCCTCGGCAGCTCCGCCGTCCGGGGCAGTTCGGTCACCGTGCGGGCGGTGCGCGGCAGGTGCACGGCGCACAGGCCTCCCGCGGCCACTTCATCGCCAGTGCCGGTCATGCCTACCTCCGTCCACTCGTGCTGCGGGCCACCCGAACCTCGGGCGTCGGGCAACCCGGGCAGCCCCTCCTGACGGTAGGCAGTCCCCTATGGCCCGTCAACGATCGCCACGCCGAGCCGAACCGACCGCGTCACTCAGGAGAGTGGTTTTTCGTGCCCCTAGTGTGGGTAGGTGGCCGCATTTTGGCAAAACAGCCGCATTCCCTACGGCTCAACGGCCCACCGGCCGGTTCCGCAGCGCCCCCGGGGCCGGTCCGCGCCCTACTGCGGGCCGCCCCCGCCGAAGTCCTCCGGCGACACCTGGTCGAGGAACTCGCGGAACTTCTCGACCTCGTCCTCCTGCTCGTCCGGGATCGCGATGCCCGCCTCGGCGAGCACCTCCTCGCTCCCGTAGATCGGCGTGCCGGTGCGCAGCGCCAGCGCTATCGCGTCGGACGGCCGGGCGCTCACCTCCACCCCGCCGGCGAAGACCAGTTCGGCGTAGAAGACGCCCTCGCGCAGATCGGTGATCCGGACCTCGGTGAGCTGCTGGCCGAGCGCCTCCAGGACGTCCTTGAACAGGTCGTGCGTCAGCGGGCGCACCGGCGTCATGCCCTGCTGGGCGAAGGCGATCGCGGTCGCCTCGCCGGGGCCGATCCAGATCGGCAGGTACCGATCGCCCCCGACCTCCCGCAGCAGCACGATCGGCTGGTTGGAAGGCATCTCCACCCGGACACCCACGACGTCGAGCTCATTCACACAGGCAACCCTATGGCTCCCGACCCGGATATGAAAGCGCAGCGCCGACGCCGCTGGTCAGCGCCGTGGGGCCGGAGCGGTCGGTGCTATGAACGGACCCGCAGGCCGGCCTGGACCATCGCCGCGTGCAGCCGCACGGAGAGCGTCGCGAGCTCCCGGGCGGTGGCCTCGGCATGAGCCCTGGTCTGTGGGTTGCGGTGCCGCCGCAGCGGTGCCACGACCTGCTCGACCAGGGCGACCTCCCGCTCCGCGGCGGCCTTCATGGCCCGCAGGTGGCGCGGCTCCAGACCGTACCGGCCGAGTTCGGCGACCAGCCGGGCGACCTGCAGCGCCTCGCCGTCGTAGCCGCCGTCCGGCCCGGGCAGGACGAGCCCGTAGGACTCCCACTCGGCCAGTTCGGCCTCGCCGGCCTCGGCGGCCGCCAGCAGCTCGGCCCGGCCCAGCCGGACCCCGGCGGAGGCCTCGGCCGAGGCGGTCAGCTCGCGGTCCGCCTCCTCCAGCGGCCCGGGCCGGCTGTCGGCGGGCCCGGGCAGCGCCGGCGGGGTCTCGCCGCGTTCGATCGCGTCGAGGTGCTCGCGGATCACCCGCAGCGGCAGGTAGTGGTCGCGCTGCATCCGCAGCACGTAGGCCAGCCGCTCGACGTCGGCCGGGCTGAACTTGCGGTACCCCGAGGGCGTCCGCTGCGGCTCGACCAGCCCCTCCGCCTCCAGGAAGCGGATCTTGGAGATGGTGACCTCGGGGAAGTCGTCGCGCAGGAAGGCCAGCACGGCGCCGATGCTCAACAGCTCGTCACCAGCGCGCCGCCGCCCGGCGGGCCGGTCCGGACGGACCGGCTGCCTGGGGGCCGCGACCACCCCCCGCGTGCCGTGGTCCGGCCGGGGGCCGGACGGCGCGGGGGTGGCCGCCCCGAGAGGAGAGGAAGGGGTGTTCGGACTCACTCGGGCTCCTGCCGACGTTGGTTTCAGTACCCCCGGTTGTGGCTGGCGAAGAAGACCAGCCGGTACTTCCCGATCTGCACCTCGTCGCCGTTGTTCAGCGCGACCTCGTCGATCCGCTCCCGGTTGACGTAGGTTCCGTTCAGGCTGCCGACGTCGGCGACGGTGAAGCCGCCGCCCGGCGTCCGGCGGAACTCCACGTGCTTGCGGGAGACCGTCACGTCGTCCAGGAAGATGTCGCCCTGCGGGTGACGCCCGGCCGTCGTCTTGTCCGAGTCCAGCAGGAACCGGCTGCCGGAGTTCGGGCCGCGCTGGACGATCAGCAGCGCCGAGCCCGGGGGCAGCGCGTCGATCGCCGCCAGCACCTCGGCCGAGAGGGCCGGCGTACCGGTCCCGGTCGTGGTGTTGGGGTCGTAGGACTCCAGGCCGGAGATCGAGATGGTCGAGGTGGTCTCGGCCGATCCCTCGGGCAGCAGCCCGCCGCGCAGCGCCGTACCGCAGTTGGAACAGAACCGGGCCGAGGCCGGGTTCTGGTTGCCGCACCTGGGGCACGGAGTGGGGCCAGCCATGTTCACAGCCTCCTGGCGCGGCACACCCGACGGGTTGTGCCCGGCGTACGGGTCCGGAGCAAACCCTCCACCAGAGGTTGAGGGTCCTGTCGGGAAACCTATGCGCGGGGCCCCGGAGGGGTCAACCGACGCGCCGTAGCCCGCCTGATTCCCGGCGTACTGGGCGCCGGCACCGTCCCGGAACAGCGGACGCTCGGCATACTCCGCGCCCTCCGGGGCGGAGCGCATGCCCGGCACGGCGGGCTCGTCGTCCCGGCGGTGCAGCGCGGTGGGCGCCTCCGCCGCGGCCGCGTTGCGACCCTTGTTACGACCGAACAACTTCGAGAAGAAACTCACGGGCGAATCCCCTTGCGTGTGACAGACCCGCCCGTGGGGCAGGGTGAGAACCTCGGACAGGGTGCGGGACCGGTCGTGGACCGGGCCGGCTGGAGTGGCACTCCGAACGTGACGGTCACTTCGGAGCCGGCTTGGCGTACTGCGGCGTCCTGGGGTCGACGAGGGCGTCGACGACCACCTTCTGCTGCTGGGAGATGGTCGCGCGCGCCTGGTGACTCTCCAGGGTACGGACCACACCTCCCGGAATGTTCAACGCGGGCGTGAGGTCCTGCGGATTCCCCACGACGGTGAAGCGGTAGGGCGCCGAGACCTTCTTGCCGTCGATCTGCACACCGCCGCCGGACACGTCCGTGAAGTAGGTGTTGACCACCACGCGCACATCGTTGATCTGAATCGCCTCCGCCCCCGCCGCTCGGAGTTCCTGCAGGGTGTCCAGCAGCATATCTGCCTTCACCTGCCCTTGGGGATCATCGACCGTCAGTACGATGCCCGGACCGGTGGCCTGGACGGTCCCGGCGAGGACGCCGAGTTCCGTCACCTTCTTCCTGGTCTGTTCCTGGGCCTCCTTGGCCTGGTTGGAGCTGTTCTCCAACTTGGCCAGGGACTGCTCCAACTCCGCCTTCTCCTGCTGGAGACGCTGCTGACGGCTGTCCAGTTCGTCGAGGATGCGGACCAGGTCCTCCTGGCGCGCGCCGCGCAGCTGGCTGTGGTGGTCGTTGGTCGAGCGGACCTGGATCGCCAGCCCCAGACCGAGCGAGAACAGCAGCAGGGCCACCACCAGCTGACCGCGCGACACCCGCGGCGGCCACAGCGCGGCCATCAGCCGCCGCCGTCCGGCGTGCCGGTCCTCGGTGTGCGCGGAGACCGACATCGGCGGGTGCTCGGGCTCCTCCAGGTCGTCCTCGGGCTCCGGCTCGTCGTCGGGTTCCGGCGTCCTGGAGTCCGCCCCGGGGGCCTCCGCCGTCACTTCCGGCGCACGCGCGGGCGCAGGCGTCACCGCGGGGGCGCGCCGGGCGACGGGCGGAGCGGCCTCGGGGCCGGGCTCGGTCGGCAGGGCCCCGGCCGGCCGTCCGGGCGCCTTCCCGGCCGTCTCCTCCGTCGGGGCCTGGGCGGCCGGCGAGGCCGGCGCGGTCACCGCCCCGTCCGCGGTCCCTTCCCCGTGCTTCTCGTCCTGCACGACTTCTCCCGCCGATCCGTCCGACTTCTCCTCCGCCGCGCGCCCGCGGCCCGGCTCAGGCACGGAAGACATGGCGCCGGATCGCCGCGGCGTTGGAGAAGATGCGGATGCCGAGGACGACGACCACACCCGTGGACAGCTGCGAGCCGACGCCCAGCTGGTCGCCGAGGAAGACGATCAGGGCCGCCACCACCACGTTCGACAGGAACGAGACGAAGAACACCTTGTCGTCGAAGATGCCGTCCAGCATCGCGCGGACGCCGCCGAACACCGCGTCCAGCGCCGCCACCACCGCGATCGGCAGATAGGGCACCACGGCGTCGGGCACCTCGGGCTGGACGAAGAGTCCGACGACGACCCCGATCACGAGACCCAGTACGGCAATCACGGTGTAGCGGCTCCTGTCGCTGCGGAGGACGACCCGGTGGTGGTCGTGGTGGTCGGGCGGGGGGAGGTCGTGGTTCTGGTGGCCGGGGCGCTCGGCGAGCGCTTGCCGCTCGGCTTCGCCGACGGCGAGGCCTCGGCGGACGGGCTCCCCGACGGCGTCGCACCGGCGGCGGGGCTCCCGCTCGGCGATCCGCTCGGTGACCCGCTCGCGGCGCCACTCGCCGTGCCGCCCGGACCCGTGGTCCCGCTCGCGCTCGCGGTCGGCGAGGGCTCGGGAGTGACGGGCTGGGCGGTCCGCAGCGTGACACCGACGGCCGCGGGCAGTGTGAGGCTCTTCTGGGCCGAGATGCTCGACTTGATGCCGTACTTCTCCTGCAGCAGCCGCAGGTACTGGCCGGCCATGGCGCTCTCGAACGCGTTCACCAGCCGCGTCCCGTCCCCGAGCGCCTGCACGGTGTACGGCGGCACCAGCGGCCGGTTGTCCACCAGGACGGCCTCGCCGGCCGCGCGGATCGCCGAGAGCGCGGTGAGCCGCTGCCCGTTGATCGAGACCGCCTCCGCGCCCGAGGCCCACAGCCCGTTCACCACCAGCTGCAGATCGCGGTCCCGCAACCGTCCGCTGTTGGAGAAGCCCTGCCCGGCGCGCGGATCGACGTTCCCGCCCGCACCGGTGCCGGGCGCGTCCTCCACCACCAGCTTCACCCCGGGCCCGGTCACCTCGCCGAGGCCGACCTCGCCGGCCACCGCCGCCGAGTCGTCGCCCGAGGCGAGCGCCTGCTGCTGGGTGCTCTCGACCTTCCGGCGCAGGTCCTGGACCTGCTGCTGGAGGCGGTCGGCGGAGCCGTTGGCGTCGTTGATCCGGTGGATCAGGGCGTCGCGCTCCTTGGCGAGCGTCGGCTCCGCCTTGTGCGCGTTCACCGCCCCGACCGTGACCACCGCGCCGACGAGCGCCAGCCCGGCCCCCAGCGTCAGCAGGCCGCGCGTCGTCCCCGGTATCCGGTACGGCCCGTCGCCGCCCCGTGCGGCCGCCGCCTCGGCGTAGCCCTCGTCCAGGCTGTGGTCCATCACATTGGTCAGCAGGGACATCGAGGCGTCCGGACGGTTGTACCGTCCATGGCTGGCACCCTGCCCCGGCGTCGCTGACATGCGGACCATCGTCCCATGTCGCGGGAGGGCCCCGCGCACGCCCCCTGAGCTGCAGACATGCCAAATCCGGCGGACCATGACCAACCGCCCGAAACGGACAGCGGGGCGGGGCGGCCGGTGCCGCCCCGCCCCGCCGCGGGCTCAGCGCCCGGCGCTGTCGACCACCGCCGCCCACTCGTCGAGCAGGGCCTCGCTCGCCGCGTCGTCCGGGCCCTCGGCCCACAGGTGGGTGACCGCCTCGGCCGGGTCCGGCAGGACCAGCGTCCAGCGCCCGTCCGCCTCGACCACCCGGACGCCGTCCGTGGTGTCCAGCCGCCGGCTGCCGGCCGCCTCCACCACCGAGCGCATCACCATGCCCTTGGCCGCCCACGGCGTCGCGATGTCCCGCCGGCGGATGTGCGCCTGCGGGATCCGCGCGTCGATCTGGCTCAGGGTGAGCTGGGTGCGGGCCACCAGGCCCACCAGCCGGACGAACGCCGCCGCCCCGTCCAGCACCCCGCTGAACTCGGGCACCACGAAGCCGCCGCGACCGTCGCCGCCGAACACCGTGCCCTCGGCGGAGGCCGCCTTGGCCAGGTCGTCCGGCGTCGTGGTGGTCCAGCTGACCTGCGTGCCGTGGTACGCCGCGACCTGCTCGGCGATCCGGGTCGTCGTCACCGGCAGCGCCACCTGCCCGCTCCGCCGCTCGGCCGCGACCAGGTCCAGCAGGACCAGCAGCGCCCGGTCGTCGTCGATCACCCGGCCCAGCTCGTCCACGAAGGCCACCCGCTCGCCGACCGGGTCGAAGCGCACGCCGAAGGCCGCCCGCGAGGAGGCGACCAGCTCGCCGAGCCTGGCCAGCCCGGCCCGGCGCTCCTCGGCGTCCTCGGTCGGCCGCGCCTCGTCGAGCCCGCTGGAGACGGTGAGCGCCTCCACCCCGAGCCGGCCGAGGATGCTCGGCAGGACGAGCCCCGCACTGCCGTGCGCGGTGTCCACGACCACCTTCAGCCCCGCCTCCCGCACGCCCGTGGTGTCCACGGCCCGCAGCAGGTTGCCCGCGTAGGAGTCGAAGACGCTGGACGGGAAGGTGAGGTCGCCGATCTCGCCGGGGAAGGCGCGCCGGTACTCCTGGCGCGCGTAGACGCGGTCGAGCTTGCGCTGACCGGCCTGCGAGAGGTCGGCCCCGCGTTCGTCGAAGAACAGGATGTCCAGCGAGTCCGGCACCCCGGGGGTGGTCCGCAGGAAGATCCCGCCCGCGCTGCCCCGCGCCGTGTGCTGACGGGCGACCGGCATCGGGACGTTCTCCAGGTCCCGGACGTCGATCGCGCTGGTCTGCAGGGCGGAGATCATCGCCCGCTTGAGCGCGCGCGCACCACGCGAGTGGTCACGCGCGATGGTGACGGTCGCCCCCTTCTTCAGGGTCGTCGCGTACGCCCCGGCCAGCCGGACGGCCAGCTCCGGGGTGATCTCGACGTTGAGGATGCCGGAGACACCGCGCACCCCGAACAGGTGCTCCTGGCCCCGGGACTCCCAGATCACCGAGGTGTTGACGACCGCCCCGGCCTCGATGGTCTTGAACGGGTAGACCCGGACGTTCGCCGCGATGATCGACTCCTCGCCGACCAGGCACTCGTCCCCGATCACCGCGCCGTCCTCGATCCGCGCGGCCCGCATCACATCGGTGTTCTTGCCGACGACGCAGCCCCGCAGATTGCTCTGCGGCCCGACGTAGACGTTGTCGTGGACGACCGCCTTGTGCAGGAAGGCCCCGCGCTTCACCACGACGTTGCTGCCGAGCACGGTGTGTTCGCGGATCTCCACGCCGGCCTCGACCTTGGCGTAGTCCCCGATGTACAGCGGGCCGCGGAGCACCGCCTCCGGGTCCACCTCGGCGCCCTCGGCCACCCAGACGCCCGGGGAGATCTCGAACCCGTCGAGCTCGACGTCGACCTTGCCCTCCAGGACGTCCGCCTGGGCCTTGCCGTAGCTCTCGTGGGTGCCCACGTCCTCCCAGTAGCCCTCGGCCACGTAGCCGTAGACCCGCTTGCCCTCCTTGAGCAGCTGCGGGAACACGTCACTCGACCAGTCCACCGACTCGCCGGCCGCGACGTAGTCGAAGACCTCCGGCTCCATCACGTAGATACCGGTGTTCACCGTGTCCGAGAAGACCTGCCCCCAGGTCGGCTTCTCCAGGAAGCGTTCGACCCGGCCCTCGTCGTCGGTGATCGTGATACCGAACTCCAGGGGATTCGGAACCCTGGTGAGGCAGACGGTGACCAGTGCGTTCTTACTGCGGTGAAACTCGATCAATTCCGAGAGGTCGAAGTCCGTCAACGCGTCGCCGGAGATCACCAGGAAGGAGTCGTCCTTGAGGGCGTCCTCGGCGTTCTTGACACTCCCCGCAGTGCCGAGTGGGGTCTCCTCGTTCGCATAGGTGAGATGCATGCCCAGCTCTTCGCCGTCACCGAAGTAGTTCTTCACCAGTGAGGCCAGGAACTGGACGGTCACGACGGTTTCGGAGAGACCGTGCCGCTTCAGCAGCCGAAGTACGTGCTCCATGATCGGCCTATTGGCGACCGGAAGCAGCGGCTTCGGCATGCTGGAGGTCATCGGGCGAAGTCGAGTGCCTTCGCCCCCTGCCATAACAACGGCTTTCATTACGGGTGCGTCCTCCTTCGCGGTGGTGGGCCCTGCGGGTCCATCAAACCGTTCCAGAGGTGGTCTACCCGGAAGCTATCGTCCGACGCACCGTGGCGCCGTGGGGATTCTCTCAGATCACGTCTCAGACGGTGGACACGGAGGAGCCCGCGCCGCCGCGGATGATCTGCCGTGCCTGGACCGCGTAGAGAATGGCGGCCCACCAGTAGAGGACGGTCCCCCACCAGATGAACGCCCAGCTCACGATCTCGGCCGGCTGGGCGATCCAGCTGTCACCGGAGCCGAGCAGCAGAAGCGGAAAGGCGTACATCAGATTGAATGTCGCGGCCTTCCCCAGGAAACTCACCTGCAACGGTCCGTAGCCGTGCCGGTTGAGAATCGGCAGAAGCGCCGCGATAAACACCTCACGGGCCAGCAGGATGCCGGTCAGCCACCACGGCAGGATCTCACGCCAGGTCAGGCCGACGAGGGTCGAGAACACATAGAGCCGGTCCGCCAGCGGGTCGAGCAGCTGCCCCACCCGGCTGATCTGGCCCCACCGCCGGGCGAGTTTGCCGTCCAGGTAATCACTGATGCCACTGAGCATCAGAATCAGCAAGGCCCAACCGTCATTGTTCGGTCCGTCGAACACCGGCCAGAGGATCAGCCAGAGGAAGAGCGGAACACCGACCAGCCGGCCCATGCTCAGCAGGTTGGGGATGGTGAGGACGCGATCGGTCTGGACCCGCGTCTCCTGGACCTCCACCCGGGGGCCTCCTGTCACATCTGGCAACTACTGCACGTCGACCTTACAACAGAGAAGCCCCCGACCGATGACCGGCGGGGGCTTCTCCAGAAAGTTTGTTCGGCGGCGTCCTACTCTCCCACAGGGTCCCCCCTGCAGTACCATCGGCGCTGTGAGGCTTAGCTTCCGGGTTCGGAATGTAACCGGGCG